>DATBLH010000084.1:0-9933 GCA_036555445.1 Candidatus Limnocylindrales bacterium | reverse complement strand
GTCGAGCAGGATGAACCGTCCGACCCGGTCGCCGACTCGGCGGCCGCGCGGCAGTTCCTCCAATCGCTGGCATCGGACGCCCCGGCCGCGGCGCGATGAGTCCACTCGCGCTCCTGGTCATTGCCGTCATCGTGTTCCTGGCGGCGCGCTGGATCTCGAGGCGCGTGTCGGTCTCGTTCGGGCAGGGCTTCCTGTCCCCGCCGGGTCGGGAGGATTGGCCGCACGGTGTCCAGGAGGACGACGATTTCCACTGGACCTGGGACGAGGGGCGTCGTGACCCGGTCGATGGCGCCGTGCGCCGCGGGCGTGGCGCGGTCCGTTAGGATACGAACCGCCCCTGACGAGGAGTTCCGTGCCGCTCGACTTCCTCAAACGACGCCCCGGCGAGCCCAAGCCCGAGCCGAAACCGGCGGCACCGGCCGCCCCGTCGTCGGTGACGCTCCCGGAAGAGGTCGTCGCGCAGGAGTTCCAGCTCCGGATCTCCTACGCCGGCAAGACGTCCGAGGGGGTCCGGATGAAGACCGGGCCGAACGCCCTGGCCGAGCTGCCTTCGATGCTGGTCGGACTCGCCCGATCCGAGATCGAGGTCGTCGAGCCGCTCCCGATCGAGTACAGCGAGGCGACGCCGGTCATCTCCAGACCATCCGAGGCGATGCAGTGGCTGAACGCCCACCACATGTTGAGCCCGATCACCCGGCACGCCCTGGTCGTGCTCGAGTCGATCGACGCAATCGACATGGCGTTCGACACGTTCGTGTGCGCGATGCTCGAGGGTGAGATCGATACCTCGGGCTATCCCGAGTACAACGCGATCATCGGCGGCGTCGCGTCGCACTGGGACGAGGCGACCGGGGACATGATCTGCCGGGCGGTGGTCGGCTGGGGCGGCAAGGGGGCCCGTGGTGACACCGATCGGACGGCGTCGAAGCTGCTCACCGGCCTGCTGACGAACATCCTCGCCAGCCAGCACGCGCTCGGCCTCACCACCGTCGAGCGACCGGTGCCGGCGGCGGGACGGGGGGGACTCGTCTGCGCCCACTGCGGCTTCGCGTCCGCGCACGAGCGGGCGTTCTATTGCCCGAAGTGCGGCATGCGTCTCCTCCGCGGCTGACGTCGGCGGTCACGTCGATGCCCATCTACGAGTACGTATGCTCGTCGTGCGGCCACCGGACCGACATTCTCCACGGCGTTCACGAAGTCGGGCCTCACTTCTGTCCCGAATGCGGCGCGGAGGGCTCCCTGCGAAAGGCCTTCGCAGCACCTGCGATCCACTACAAGGGCAGCGGGTGGGCGAAGAAGGAGCGCCGCGCGTCGAGCGGTGGCGGATCATCGAGCTCTGGGGCCAAAGACGGTTCCGGAGACGCAGGAAAGGGTGAGGACGGCGCGAAGGGAGATGCCGGCTCCAGTTCCGATGGCGCCAAGAAGTCCGACTCCAAGGCCGGGTCCGGGTCGGCGCCGTCCAGCGGCGATTCGGACTGAGCCCGAATGCCTTCGGCTTCCGACTGGATCACCCTCGCGGAGGCGGCCGAGATCCTGCAGGCCGCGAATATCAGCTTCCGTCCCTCGACGATCGGCGGATGGGCTCGGGCCGGGCGTCTCCAGAGCATCAAGCTCGGTGGTCGACGCTTCGTTCGCAGGGGCGAGGTCCGCGCCCTGGTGACGGGGCCACGACGCGTACGGGCCGACGAGCTGCAGAGCGCCTTGTTCGACGATCTCGGGGGTTGATGGCGGACGCGTGAGCCTCGCCGAGCGGCTCCGCTCCTTCGCCGACAGGCTTGTGGCGTCGGGGCCTGTGACGGGGCTCGGCCGCGTCATGACGATGTACGACCAGGCGGGAGGGGCTCTCGTTGCGGGCGGCCTCGCCTTCAGCGCCCTGTTCGCCCTGCTACCGGCCCTGCTCCTCCTGACCGGGATTCTCGGCCTCGTCGTCGACGACCCGATCCGCCGCGAGGGGGTCGTCGAGGGTCTTGCCGAGAACCTGCCACCACTGCGCGATCTGCTCGAAGCGAGTCTGGCCGCGATCTCCGATGGAGCGGTCGGGTTCGGCATCCTCGGGTTGCTGGGCCTGACCTGGGGAGCCAGCCGGTTCTATGCCTCGCTCGACGACGCCTTCGCCCGGATCTACAACGACGAGGTCCACCGTGGCTTCGTCGAGCGCACCATCCGCGGCCTCGTCTCGGTCGTCCTGCTCGCGCTGACGTTCATCGCGGCGCTCGTCCTCACCGCGATCGCATCACTCGTCGCTGAACGTATCGCGAGTCGGGTGCCGGGCTCGGACGCGATCTGGCAGGTCGCGTCGCCGATCGCGGCGGGGTTGGTGTTCGTGGCCACGGTTGCCCTGACGTACCGACTGGTGCCCCCACGCGCCCCGAGGTGGCACTCGGTGATCGTGCCGGCCCTCGTGGTCGGGGTCGGGCTCGCCCTGCTCACCCAGTTGTTCAGCTACGTGGCGCCGCGACTCGTCGGCTCAGCCGCGGTCTACGGCACGTTCGTCGCGCTGTTCGCCGCGATGATCTGGCTGTCCTTCGGGTTCCAGCTGCTGCTGCTGGGCGCTGCCTGGGTGCGCGTTCGCTCGACCTGACCCTCGCGGTATCAGCTTTCCTGGCGGGAACCGCAGCGACGGCAGAAGCGAGCGGTTGCCGACAGCGAGAGACCGCAGCTGACGCACGACTGGATCGTCACCTTGGGTGCCGGGACGGCCATCATCTCGGCGGACGACGCGGCCCATAGGGCCTCCGTCGATCGCCGGGCCAGGATCTGGGCGGTGAGGCTCGAGGCGTCGTCCGGCTGGGTCGGCCACTGCGGTTCGGCCGTTGCGGCTGCCGGGAGGGACTCGGCCGGAGCCGGATGGCCGTCGGCGGCCGCCGGCCCATCCGGGGCGACGATCTGCCAGGCAGGGAGCTCTACGCGATCGTCCCGGCCAACCGGCGCGGGCGCAGGTTCCGGGGTGGGTTCGGCGACGCGCTCGGGCTCGGGCGCAACCACGGCCGGCTCGGGCTCGACCGACACGACCGGCTCCGGCGTCGGCTCGACCGCGGCCACGGGCTCTGGCTCGACCACGACCTCGACCACCTGCTCGGGCTCGGGCTCGACCGCGGCACCGGGCTCTGGCTTCGGCTCGGGCTCGGGCTCGACCGCGGCCACCGGCTCGGGCGCAACCACGACCGGCGCGCGCTCGACCACGGCCACCGGCTCGGGCTCGACCACGGTCACCGGCTCCGGCATCGGCTCGGGCTCGGGCTCGACCGCGGCACCGGGCTCTGGCTCGACCACGACCTCGACCACCTGCTCGGGCTCGGGCTCGACCGCGGCACCGGGCTCGGGGGTCGGTTCGGGCGCAACCACGACCGGCTCGGGCTCGACCGCCGCGACGGGCTCCAGCGTCGTTTCGGGCGCAACCACCGCCACCGGCTCGGGCTCGACCACGGCCACCGGCTCCGGCGTGGGCGCCGGCGCGACGGCCGCCATGGGTTCTGGCTCGACGACCGCCACCGGCTCCGCTTCGGCCACGACGGGTCCAGCGCCCGTCTCGACGACCGGCGCTGGCTCGACCTGCGGTACACCCGAGTGCTCGAGGGCCTCGTAGGCGTCCAGCGCCTCGTCCAGGCTCTGCCCGGGCCGGAACCGCACCAGGAGATCCCTTGTCGCTGCCGTGGCCGCCTCGAGGCGTTCCTCGGTCTCATCAACCGGAGTCTCGACCGGCTCGGGTGTCTCCGGCCAGGCCAGGTCGGGTGCTGCGGACGCCGCAGGAGGCATCGCAACGGTCACGTCGTCGTTCGGGCGATCCAATTCCGATCGTTCCACCGCGACCGGCAGGGTCGTCTCAGCCGCCGGCTCCGTTGCAACCACCTGCTCGGCGGCGACCGGCGTGGTCGGCGCTGCTTCATCGTCCGTACTCGCGACGTCCAGGCCGAACAGGCTCGCGAGCCGATCGAGGCCGACGGCGCGCTCATCGTCCTCGACAACGCCAGGGCCCGCGCTGGGGCCTTGAGGCGGCTCGGCGGGCCAATCTGGTACGGCAGGAGCCCGATCGAGGTCCGAAACGGGCCACGCGCCCTCAGCGACCCCAGCCGCGCCGGCGGCCGCCTCGACCTCGTCGGTGGCAGGCAACGACCCGAGGATCGGACGGGCGCCATTGAGGGGAGAGCAGCTCAGGCAGGCACCCGAGGCATCGTTCCAGCAATTGGCACAGGTGTACTGGCGGCACGACATGCAGAAGTTGAACGTCTTGTGGAAGGCGTCCAACTGCTGGAGGGTGACCTCGCGTTCGTCATCGCTCCGCGCGGCAGCCAGGGCGTCGTCAAGCGTGGTGTCGTCACTGAGGACGAAGTTGCGCAGACCCTTGCTCAGCGTCTTGAAACCGCCCAGCCGCCGGTGGCGCGGCGCGGACGACTCGAAGGTGTAGCGCGTGCCACACCGCTCGCAGAACGATTCGGTCAGGATCTCGGCCATCGGGTCCCCGGGGGATGCGTAGACGTGTCCGCACGACCGGTCATTCGGACGAGGGCGAGAGTATATCGCCGCGCTCAGAGCGCCCCTCCACCGCAGGTACCCCCCGAGCGCCCATTGGTACGGTGCGGTGGGCTCCGGTCGTCCGAACAATCCGCCCCCGGGCGGCGTCGCCGGGACCCTCTGTTAGACTCCCGGCCCACCAAATGCGTCCGCTGACCAGTCTCGAGCGGTTCCTCGAGCGGCTGTTCGAGCAACCCTCGGCGCGGCTCTTTCGGACGAGGCTCCAGCCGATCCAGCTCCAGCGCCGGATCGAGCGCGCCATGGAGCTCGAGCGGCTCTCGGGCAGCGACCGGATCCTGGTCCCGAACCGGTTCCGGGTTCGCCTCAGCCCACCCGACATGGCGGCCTTCGCGGACGTCGCGTCAAGCCTCGCAGGTGAGCTCGCGGACGGAGCCCTGGCATTCGCGCGGTCACACCGGTACGCGGTCGCGGACCGACCGCAGGTCCACCTCGTCGCCGACGAGGCGATCGCACCGGGTGAGGTCAAGGTGGACACCAGATTCGCCGATCCGGATCCGCGGCCCGACCAGCGGCTCGATCAGGGCGGACAGCCCACGGCCGCGCGACCCGATCCGGGCTCCGTCACCCGGACGATGGTGTTCCGTGCCCCGGTCGTCGATTCCCCACTCGCCGTTCTCCGAGAGTTCCGGCCGGACGGCACCCAGCGCGAGGTGACCGTGGACGGTCGCCTGCTGACGATCGGGCGAGCCCGCGACAACGGTCTCGTGCTCGCCGACTCGCGGGCGTCCCGGCATCACGCGCGGTTGCAGGGTCGCCGGGGGACGCTCGTCCTGACCGACCTCGGGAGCACGAACGGATCGCGGGTCAACGGGATGGCCGTCGACGAGGTCGTCCTGGGCGAGGGGGATCGGATCGAGATCGGTGACACGATCCTGGTCGTCGAGTCGGTCGGCGAAGGCTGAGGGCTCGTGGACGGCATCGTCGTCACGCTGTGGCTGCTGCGCCTGGGCTTCCTCGCGTTGCTGTACCTGTTCCTGTTCGCCGTGGTCCGAATCCTCGTCCGCGACCTTCGGGCCGCCGTTCGCGAATCGACGACGGAGCTGGGCCGGCTGCTCGTCCTCGCATCGCCAGCCCAGGAACCGGAGGTCGGTCGCGTGTTCCGGCTGGACGCCGTGACCACCCTCGGTCGGGACGTGAACAACGACGTCGTGATCGAGGACCCGTTTGCGTCCACCGACCACGCCGTGCTCACGTTCCGGGGTCGGAGCTGGTACGTGGAGGACCTCCACAGCACGAACGGCACGTTCGTCAACGGCGCCCGTGTCGACGGCGTGGGGCCGGTCTCGTTCGGAGACGAGCTGCAGGTGGGTGAGGTTCGGCTGCGACTGGAGCGTAGCCAGCGGTGACCGATCCCGGCGTCGCTCAGCGCCCGGCGACCGGGTCGACGCGCCCCATTGTCCTGCCGCCGATCCTGGCCGGTGTCCGTCCTCGGCCTCGGTGGCGTGAGCTGTGGTTGCTCGGGATCGTCGGGTTGGCACTGTTCGTCGGCAGCATGTCGCTGGGCGCCACGATCCGCGCCGCCCGCCTCCCCGCAGACGCCGGGGCCGGGCCCCTCGACCTTGCGCCCGCCGCCCCCATCCCGCTGGTCGTCTATCTGGCCTCGCTGCTCGCGGCCCATCTCGTCCAGGTCGTCACCGGCCGCCGCACGGACCAGGTTCTGCTTCCGGCGATGGGTCTGCTCGGCGGGATCGGGCTGCTGCTGATGGAGCGCCTGCCCCAGGACCTCGGTGGGGCGCTGGGCGGCCTCGGTCAGACCCAGCTGGTGTGGCTCCTGATCGCGATCACGATCGCCACCGCCCTCGCGGTCGGCGTCCGCTCTGACAGCTGGCTCCGTCTGTACAAGTACAGCTGGGCGGCGGCCGGGATCGGGTTGCTCCTCGTCACGTTCGGGTTCGGCAGCGAGGTGAACGGGCAGCGGCTCACGTTGTCGATCGGCCCGCTCAGCGGCCAGCCGGCCGAGCTGCTCAAGGTGATCCTGGTCGTGTTCCTGGCGGGCTACCTGTCCGAGAACCGTGCGCTCCTCGTGGAGCAGTCGACACGGATCGGTCCGATCCGCCTTCCGCCACTGCCGTATCTCGCCCCGATGGTCGCGATGTGGGCGATCGCCCTGAGCATCGTCGTGTTCAACCGCGATTTGGGTGCGGCGCTCCTGTTCTTCGCGGTGTTCCTGACCCTGCTCTACGTGGCCACCGGTCGACCGAGCTATGTGGTCCTCGGCCTCGTCCTGTTCGTCGCCGGCAGTGCCCTCATGTACCAGCTGTTCGACCACGTGCGGTTGCGGGTCGACGTCTGGGTCGACCCGTTCGCGACCCGCCTTGGGGCCGGGTACCAGGTGGTTCAGGCGCTGTACGCCTTCGGTCGCGGCGGAATTCTCGGCACCGGACTCGGGGCCGGTCTGCCGACCGTCGGTGGAGGTCAGCCGGGCGGCATCCCGGAGATCCACACGGACTTCCCGTTCGCCGCCCTGGGCGAGGAGCTGGGGCTGATCGGCATCCTCGCGATCCTCGGCCTGTACCTGGTGGTCGTCGAGCGCGGGCTCCGGATCGCCGCCTCGGCAGCGGACGACTTCCGGGCGCTGCTTGCGGCCGGTCTCGCCCTGGTGGTGGGGATCCAGGCGTTCATCATCGCGGCCGGGAACCTCAAGCTCATCCCGCTCACCGGGATCACGTTGCCCTTCGTCAGCTACGGCGGTTCGTCACTGCTCGCGAATGCGCTCGTGATCGGGCTTCTCCTCGCCCTGAGCGACCGGGGGGTTGAGCCGCCACCGCCGCCGCGTCCGCGCGGAGGGCGACTCGCCAGACTGCTGGATCGGGGCGCTCGATGACGCTGGGGACCCGCCGACCGGTCGGCATCAACGTCGCGAGGGTGGGTCTGGCCCTCGCCGTCGCGTTCTCGGGGATCGCGGCCGGGGCCGGCTACTGGCAGGTGTTCGAGGCATCCCGGCTTTCGAACGCCCCCGACAATCCGATCGTGGTCGCGGCGGCCCGGAACGCCGTCCGCGGCCGAATTCTCGATCGGGACGGCCGGGTGCTCGCCGGCAACCGACGCGACCAGAACGGCGAGCCCTACCGGATCTACCCCGACACGTCGGTGGCGCCCGTGGTTGGCTATGCGTCCCGCCAGTTCGGGAGCTCGGGGCTGGAGCGCGCGTACGACGCGCAGCTCGTCGGGCTCAGCCGGGGCGACCCGGTCGGCGACCTGCTCCAGAAATTCGACCGCGACCGGTATCACCCCCAGGAGCTGCGCCTGTCCCTCTCGCTGCGGCTCCAGCGGGCCGCCGTCCGCGCCCTCGGCTCCGACCGAGGCGCGGTGGTGATGCTGGATCCCCGTAGCGGCGAGGTCCTGGCGCTCGCATCGACACCGGTCTTCGACGCCTCGGCGATCGCCGATCCGGCAACGTCGACCGCCGCGTTCGATGCCCTTCGGGACGACCCACGACAACCGCTGTTGCCCCGCGCGACGCAGGGTCGGTACGTTCCGGGCTCGATCTTCAAGATCGTCACGGGTCTGGCGGCCCTGGCCTCCGGCGCGATCACGCCCGAGACCACGTTCCGGCAGCAGCCACGCGCGGAGCGGGAGGGCCTGTTCGTCAGCGGCTTCCGGATCCGGGACGGCCATCACCTGATGACGGGCTCGCACGCCCTGAATCTGCTGGAGGCGACCGAGGTCTCGTGCAACATCTACTACGCCCTCGCGGGCATCCGGACCGGGGGCGAGGCGCTGGCGGACTATGCCGGCCGCCTCGGCTTCGGCGGCGCGATCCCGTTCGACCTGGCCACGGCCCGATCGCAGGTCACCAACGGCGGCGGGTCGTTCGGTGGGGGGTTCCTCGACGACGTGGAGCTCGCCAACGCATCCTACGGACAGGCGGAGACGCTGGTCACGCCGCTCCAGATGGCGCTCGTGGCCGCGACCGTCGCCAATGACGGGGTCCTGATGCGACCCCGACTGGTCACCGCGATGACGAGCCCGGAGACGGGCACCCGCGAGATCGGAGCGCAGGAGCTCCGACGGGTCGTCGAGGTCGATGTGGCGCGGACGATGCGCGAGGGGATGACGAGAGCGGTGGAGGGCGACCTCGGCCGGCTGTTCACGGCCGGCGCCAAGGTCCCGGGCATCCTCACCGCCGGCAAGTCGGGGACCGCCGAGCTGGGTGGATCCGGCGAGCCGCACTCGTGGTTCATCGGTTTCGCACCGGCCGACAACCCGGCGGTCGCGATCGCGGTGCTCGTGGAGCGCGGCGGGCGCGGTGGTGAACGCGCGGCGCCCCTTGCCGGTCGGATGCTGGAGCTCGCTCTCGGTGGTGGCGGGTGATGCAGGAACCGACGCGCGAGCCTCCGTCGCGACCGCTGCTGGAGCGGATCGGGCTCGGCCTCGTTGCACTCGTCCTGGGCGTGCGGTTCGGGATCGTGTCCGCGGCCGCGTGGATCGGCGGTGAAGGCTTCCTCGCCCTGATGGGTGGTGTCGGCTGCCTGATGACCCTGTGGGTGGGGGCGCTGACGCTGATCCGCGGCTGAGCCATCGCGTTGATCGAATGTTCATCCCCGTCGTGCCTGCCGATGACCGTCCGGACACGCAGCCGATCGGACGATGGAGGCCATGACGGGACCACGGGGCGCGACGCGCCGGAGGTGACCGCGGGTCATCGTCGGGCGCTCGCGCCCTCCCGCCTCGCGGTCCGGACGAGGACCCGTTGGCGGCGCATGGAGCGGCAACGGCCGCCGAATCAGCTCCCGACGAGGCCCTCGATCGTGCGCGCCATGGCCAGGTCGCGCTCGGTGATCCCTCCCTCGGAATGGGTCGTCAGGCGGACTTCCACCGTCCGATAGCCGCGCACGCACAGGTCCGGGTGATGGTTGGCAGCCTCCGCAGCGTCGGCGATTCGATCGACCAGCGCGATTGCGGCGCGGAAGTCCGACCGGCGGACCGTGCGGATGATGGTGTCACCGTCGACGGCCCATCCGGCCAGGTCCCCGAGCGCCTGTTCGACCTCCGCCGGTGAGAGGGTGCCCACGACGCCAAGGGTAGCCCCGGAACCTTTCTTGGCGCCTCGACGTACCATTCGGCGGGAGTCGGTCGGTCGAGACGTAACCCCGGACCACCGGCAACCGTCAGCCCAGCGTGGTCATCTCGGCGTGCCCCTCCGGCAGCGCCGCCTGCGAGGGGAGGCTCATGGCGACCCAGATCCAGCAGACCGGCGACAAGGTGCTCGCCAACGTCGAGCGCGTCATCGTCGGGAAGCACAGCGAGGTGCGGCTCGCCCTCGTCGCGCTCCTGTGTCGTGGTCACCTCCTCATCGAGGACGTCCCGGGCACCGGGAAGACGATGCTTGCGAAGGCGATCGCGAGGAGCCTGGGCTGCACCTTCCGGCGGATCCAGTTCACCCCGGACCTGCTGCCC
>DATBLH010000076.1:0-18006 GCA_036555445.1 Candidatus Limnocylindrales bacterium | reverse complement strand
CGGAGCCGAGCCAGACGACGACCGATGCCAGGTCGTCGGATGTGGCCAGCCTCCGCACGGGAATCGACGTTGCCATCTTCTCGGCCTGCTCGTCGGGGATCGACGGGACACCGTCCTTCATCGTCCGCACCTGGGTCGGCGCGACCGCGTTGACGAGCACGCCGGCTGGCCCGAGCTCCTTTGCGAGCGAGGCCGTGAGGCCGACGATCCCGGCCTTGGCTGAGGCGTAGTGGGCGGCTCCCGCGACGCCGACCAGCCCCGACCGGGCGGCGACGTTGACGATCCGGCCCCAGCCGGCCTCGATCATCCCCGGGCTCACGGCGCGGCAGGTCCGGAATGCCGCGTCCAGCATGTCCCCGACGACCTCGTCCCAGGACGCGTCGGTGATGGCCGCGATCGGCTCGTGACGATAGGCCGAGGTCGCGGTGACAAGGATCGTGACCGGCCCCGCGGACTCGCGGACGGTGCGGACCATGGCATCGACCTCGGCCGTCGAACGCAGGTCCGCGGCCACGGCCAGCGCGCGTCCACCCGCGGCTTCGATCTCGGCGGCCGCCTGCTCGGCGCGAGACGTCCCATCGCCCGGCCGGCGCTGGTGAAGGGCCACGACCGCACCCTCGGCGGCGAACGCGTTCGCGATCGTGGGGCCTGCTCCGCCCCCGGCGCCGGTGATCAGCACGACCCGGTCGCGGATGCCGAGATCCACCTCAGGCGCCCGGAGCGGGCCGATCGAGATGGGCGAAGAACTCGGCGCGGGTCTTGTCGTTGGCGCGGAACAGCCCCAGCACCGCCGACGTCGTCATCACCGTGCCCGGCTTGCGGACGCCGCGCATGACCGCGCACAGATGGGTGGCCTCGAGGACCACGCCCACGCCCTTGGGCTCGAGGCGATCCATGAGGAAGTCGGCGACCTGCTGGGTCAGCCGCTCCTGGACCTGAAGCCTGCGGGCGTACATCTCCACGATGCGCGGGATCTTCGACAGGCCGACGACCCGTCCGCGCGGGATGTAGGCCACGGCGGCGGCGCCGAAGAATGGCAGCAGATGGTGCTCGCACAGGGAGTAGAACGGGATGTCCTTGACGACCACCATCTCGGAGTAGTCGACGTCGAACACCGCCTGGTTGATCAACCGGTCCGGGTCGACGTGATAGCCCGCGGTGAGCTCGGTGTACATGCGGTGCACGCGTTCCGGCGTGCCGTTCAGCCCGGGTCGGTCGGGATCCTCCCCGATCTCGGACAGGATCTGGCGTACGGCTTCCTCGACCCGATGGTTGGGGCTCGAAGGATGGCCCGGCTCACCGCCCTCGATGGCCGTGACCGCGAGCTCCTCGGGCAGGTCGAGGTCGCCGACCATGACCCCTTCGGGCAGCTCGCCGATCTCGGTCTCGATCTCGTCCACGATCTTCCGGACGTGATCGGGGAGATCGTGGCTGCTGGCGGTCATGAGATGCACGTGCTCCGGTACGAGGGGCTGAGCCTACCCGGTTTGCGCCCTGCCTCCACGGGACGCGGTCATCCCCGCGTTCCGGCGGCGGTGAAGCCCGCGGCCGGTCGCGGATCGTACGGCCGACCCTCCGCACCCCGAAGCCACGCCCGCGCGTTCTCGCCCAGCGCCGGGCGGTAGTAGCCACCCTCCTGGAGGACGACCAGCCTGCGCCCGATCGCCGCCACCCGCGTCCCGATCTCGTGGTAGACGTCGGTGGTGAGGGCGAAATCGCAGATCGGGTCGTGGGCATACGTGTCGAAGCCGAGCGAGACCACGAGGATCGATCCCCCGAACGCGGAGGTCGCGTCTAGCGCCGGCTGGAGCGCGGCCAGGTAGGCATCGTTGTCCGTCCCCGCCGGCAATGGCACGTTGAGGTTGGTGCCGGCGCCCGGTCCCTCGCCGGTCTCGTCGGCACGGCCGAGGTAGTACGGATACTGCTGATCCGGGTCGCCGTGAAGCGACGCATAGAGGACGTCGCCGCGTCGCCAGAAGATCTGCTGCGTGCCGTTGCCGTGGTGGAAGTCGAGATCCAGGATCGCCACCGGCTCACCGCTCCGGCGAGCGATCGCCTCCGCGGCGATCGCAGCGTTGTTGAAGAAGCAATAGCCGCCGTACATCGCGCGCGCGGCATGGTGCCCCGGCGGCCGGCACAGGCCGTACGCCGCGCGCTCCCCGCCGTCGAGGACGAGGTCGACGGTGGTGAGCGCGACATCGACCGCGGCCCGTGCCGCGCGATACGTCCCGGCCACGATCGGCGACGACGTGTCGAACGCCCAGAAGCCGGCCCGTCCACCGATGAAGCGTGGTTCGCGGAGCAGGCCGCCGCCCGCGTCCATCCCCTCCGCCAGGCCGCGGACACCGAGTGACTCGGGGATCACTGCCTGGCGATCGATCCCCGCCCGACGATGCTCCGGCCATGCCTCCTCGAGGAAGCGCACGAGACCCGGATCGTGGACCGCGACGATGGGATCCGCGCCGTGCTCGACGGGCGGTTCGATCGGGAAGCCGCCGTCGGCCTCGAGTGCCGCACGGATGAGCTCGATCCGCTCCGCCACCTCGTTCGCGGGTACCTGCACGCCCATGACCGTCTCGAACGTGATCTCGTGGCCGAGATGGGCGGGGCTGTAGACCGCACGCATCGCCGAATCCTAGTCGTGCGCCCCGGGCGGGGACCCGGTCGGGCCGTCCGCCGCGACGGCGAGGATCGCGGCCGTCACCTCCGCCGGTCGGTAGCGCATCAGGTTGTGGCCGAGACCCGGGAACGCGTAGACGGTGGGTGACCGTCGCCTCGCTGCGGCCAGGCCCTGGCGAACGTGAGCCAGGGCCGTCGTGCGGGAGCCGGCTTCGTCGTCGGCTGCGGCGAGGATCGTGATCGGAGCATCGACGGCGGTCAGCGCCTCCACCGGGCGATACCCGAACATCGCGTCCACGACCGCCTCCACGACGTGGGGACGGGTCACCGGCACGACGCGACCCGCGTGCGTCTCGACCACGAGCGCCCTGGCCGCGCGCTCCTGGTCGTCGTCCCAGGTCGCTCGGTCGAAGTTGCGCCGGTCGCCCAGGAAGGCGGCCAGCGAGCGCAGCACCTCGGGCGGCTCGTCGAGCGCGCGCAGGAACTCGTCCGGGTCCATGCCACTGGTCTCCCGCAGGTCCTCCCAGCCACCATCGACGAGGACCAGACCGCGACAGCGGTCACCGAGCTCGGCAGCCGTCCAGGCCGCCACGCAGCCACCGAAGCCGTGACCCGCGAGGATCACGCCGCCCGCGCCGCGGAGGAGCCCCGCGCCGTCGGCAACGGCCACGATGTCCGCGGCGAGCGTCGCCGCGTCGTAGCCCGATGTCGGGGCATCGGACAGGCCGTGTCCGCGGAGATCGATCGCGAGCGTCCTCCGGATCGCGCGCAACCGGCGCGCAACCGGCGCCCACACCCACGAGGTCGACGACAGCCCATGGATGAGGACGACTCCCGGCTGCCCGGCATCTTCCGGGCCACCCCAGTCCAGGAAGTGGATCCGGTCGCCACTGTCGGCGAGGACGACGAACCCCTCCGGAGCAGCATCGCCATCCGGCGGCGGCGCCGCAGCGTCGGTGCGAGGCACGGATCGGTGGGTCATCCCGAGCCTAGGATAGGTTCCGATGCCCAAGCGCCGACGCGGTTCCCGTCTCCCGAGCCGCCTCGACCGGCCGACCAGTCACCGGTCCTTCGCCGCCCTCGTGGAGCGTGCGCTGGAGGCGATCCCGACGCCCTTCCGCGAGGCCCTCGACGAGGTCGCGATCGTGATCGAGGACGAGCCGACGCAGCACCAGAGGATCGACAACGAGCTCGGCCCCGACGACGTGCTGTACGGCCTCTACGAAGGGGTGCCACGGACCGCATACGCCGCGGACTGGGTGGCCAGCCCGAACAAGATCTCGCTGTTCCGGCTCCCCCTCGAGGAGGACTTTCCGGAGCCCGACGACCTCGCCGACGAGGTGCGGCGCACCGTCATTCACGAGCTCGCGCATCACCTGGGAATCGACGACGACCGCCTCGACGAGCTCGACGTCGACTGATCACGCGCTCTTCGGGCGCCGGCCCCCCCGGCACCTCAGGCGGGCAGGGACGCAACCGCCAGGAGCGCGAACAGCACACTGAGTCCGATCCCGACCAGCATCGTCCTCGAAAGCCACGCCACTCCGCCACCCGCGGAGCTCGCCGATACCCGGTCGACGGCGTCGAGGTATCCGGTCAGCGACATGAAGCCGATCACCTGCGGAGCCGAAGCGATCGCCGTCACGGTGAACGTGAGCGAGCCAAGAGCCGCGATCGCCGCCAGCAGGATCACGACCGTCGCCAGCGCCGGCAGCGTGCCGCGGTCGAAGCCCAGCCCCAGCGCCGTGGCGATCCGGACCAGGAGATCGCCACCGGACCCGAACGCGAAGACCTGGATCACCCCGATCGCGGCGCTCACGGCGGCGATGAGCACGGCGAGGCGCATCCGGGCCCGCTCCAGGCGGATCGAGCGCCGAGCGGCCTCCGCCGCACCGACGTCGCCGAGGACGACGCCGACGGAGGTGTAGACGAACGGCAGGAGTGCGAACGCCGAGAGCGTGCTCGAGATCAGGAACGTGGCGTCGGACTCGCGCCCGAAGATCGGTCCGAACGCCTCGGTCAGGAACCAGTTGAGGATCGCGGTCGGGATCCCGATCAGGAGCCCGGCCCGGATCACCCCCCAGAACCGGGTGCGCGCCCACGCGACCGACGCCCGGAGTGCGACGGGTCGATCGACGAGCATCCCGGCGAGGATCGCCATCCCGATGATCGCGCCGTCGATCGCCAGGGCGGTCAGGCCGAGCACCGCGATCAGGAAGCCCGGGATGGCGACGACGAGCAGGCTGCCCGCCCGCTGCTGGTCGGCCAGCGACACGACCTCACCGTTCGACACTCGACCGATCGCGTCCGCGACCTCCGGGTGACGGGTGAGGATGAGGACGAGGACGAGCAGGGTCGGCGCGAGGATCGCCAGGTACTGGAGCCCGATGTAGATCGACGCCCGACGGAGGCGATCGGTCGCCTTCAGGCACAGGTCCAGCGAGCGGGCAATTCCATCGCGGAAGCCGGGGACCTCGACCACCGGTCCGGGCGGTTGGACGGGCGCCTCGGTGGATTCGATGGGCGGCTGCGTCCCTTCGGCTGCGGACGACGGGTCGCTCGCGCCGGGCTGGTCCATGGCGGGCTCAACCCGGACGGGTCCAGAGGGCACGCTGGGCTCGGGCGCGGGCCCGGCAGCCGATGGCGGCTCGCCCGGCGGCCCCGTCATCGGGCGGGATGGGAAGGGGTCTCGGACGGCAGCGGTGCGGCTGCCGCGAGCAGCTCCCCGAGGCGGCCGATCTCGACATTCCCGCCGGAAGCGACCACACACACCCGCTCGCCACCGGCGATCGGGATGCGGCCATAGATGACGGCCGCCAACGCCGCCGCACCTGCAGGCTCGAGCACCTGCTTCATCCGCTCGGCGGCGAAACGCAGCCCGCCGAGGATCGTCGGGTCGTCGAGGAGCACCACCCCGTCGAGGTATCGCTGGGCCATCGCCAGGGTCCACTCACCGGCGAACGGCGCCCCAAGCCCGTCGGCGACGCTCACCGGATCGATGCGCACGATCGCGTTGCCCGCGAGGGCCGCGGAGAGCGCGTTGGATCGCTCCGGTTCGACGCCGAAGACGCGGGTTGCCGGTCGCGACTCCTTGACCGCCCCGGCGACCCCGGAGATGAGACCGCCACCGCCGACCGCGACCACGACCACGTCGACCTCGGGCAGGTCGTCGAGGATCTCGAGGCCGACGGAGCCGTTGCCGGCAATGACCTCCGGATCGTCGAACGGATGGACGACCGTCAGCCCGCGAGCATCCCGGAGTCGGTGCATCTCGGCGAATGCCTCGCCCACGTGGGTGCCGTGGAGGATGACCTCCGCTCCATACGCCCGGCACGCGTCGACCTTGGATCGCACGGCGTGGGTCGGCATCACGACCGTGACCGGGACGCCGACCTCGCGCCCGGCAAAGGCATACGCCTGGCCGGCGTTCCCGGCCGAGGTCGTGATCACGCCCCGCTCGCGCTCATCGGCCGACAGCGCCGCCAGCCGGCTCACGGTGGCTCGGGCCTTGAACGAGCCGGTCTTCTGGAGGTGCTCGGCCTTCAGGTACAACCGATCGTCGGCCAGCCGGATCCCCGAGGTCGCGACGAGGCGGGCCGCCGTCGTCGACGACAGCAGCGGCGTTCGGTGCACCCGTCCGGCCAGCCGGTCGCGAGCCGCCCGGATGCGCTCGATCGGGACGAGGTGGTCCATCCGGGGACGGAGTATCGCAGGCCCCGTGCGGGTCCCGGCGGCTGGATCAAGAGTTGCGTGTTTGCGCAATCAGTGAGATCATACCCACGTGGCCATCGCGTCCGTTTCCAGCGACACCGAGCGGCAGCGCTATGCGGCCGTCGGGAGGGCGCTCGCCGACCCCAAGCGGTTGTGCGTCCTGGAGTCGCTCGCGGTGGGCGAGCTCTCGGTTCGCGATCTGTCCCTCCGGGTGGGATGCCAGGTCCCGAACATGAGCCAGCACCTGGCCGTCCTGCGCTCCGCCGGGCTGGTGACCAGCCGCCGGGAGGGCAGCACCATCTTCTATCGTCTCGTGGACTCCAGGGTCCTCGATGCCTACCGACTCATCCAGACCCTCGCCCGTTGATGGCGAAGCGGCGGAATCATCCCGAACATGCGGGAGAAAGGACCCTCCATGCCGGAGATCAAACAGGTCACTGACGCGACGTTCGAGGACCTCGTCCTCCACAACGAGCGCCCGGTCGTCGTCGACTTCTGGGCCGCCTGGTGCGGGCCGTGCAAGCTCGTTGCCCCGGAGATGGAGCGGATCGCCGAGAAATACGACGGCGCCGTGGACGTGGTCAAAGTCGACGTCGATGCCAATCCGCGACTGTCGCAGTCGTTCAACATCATGAGCATCCCCACGATCGCGTTCTTCCGACCGGGTGCCCAGCCGATGGGCGTTGTGGGCTTCCGGCCGATGGAGCAGCTGGAGCAGCAGTTCGGCCTCGCCGAGTACCTCAAGCCCAAGGTGGAGGCGCCCGCGAGTGCGCCGGCATCGGTCCAGGACCCCAACTGACGGTCTGACGAGCGACCGGCTCTCGACCTCCTGCCGAAGCCCTCACGACCCCGGCCACGCGCCGGGGTCGTGCCATGTCAGGCGCCCGACGCCCGCCGGTGCGCGCTCCGGAGCCAGGCTTCTGCGCGATCGAGCGCAAACGGGTCCGCGCTCGTCGGCCTGAATCGAACCCAGCCGGGCCCGCGCTCCGAGGACTGGGCGTCCGGCGTGCGGACGGCAGCACCGGCGACCGCGGCGTCCAGGAGGACCTCCACGGCGCCCGGCGCCAGCACCGCGAACAGGCGATCGCCGAGGACGAGCTCCACCCCGTCCGCGACCGGGCGCCGATCGACGCCCGGCAGCTCGGCCACGACGGCCTCGACTCGCGCGGCCACGGCCGCGGCGACGTCGGCCATCACACCGACCAGTGGTCGAGTGCCATGCCCGTGAATTCACGCAGTCGTCGGGCGTCACCGCGGAGCGCCTCGAGCGCCTCGGGCGGGAGCGCGGATCGGATGTCGGGGCGCTCGATCTCCGTCCTCGACAGAGCGCCATCGATGCGGGCGATCGCCCCCGCGGGCACGATGCGCCGCAGCGGGGATCGGCCGATCCGGCGCTGGATCGCGGCGGCCGGGTGGCTCATCCGCCGCTTGCCACCGGTTCCGTGGACCTCTACCGCGAAGGACGGATGGCGGAAGCCCGGATCGACCTCCAGGAATCGGAACACGCGCTCGAGGGTCTCGGACCGCCGCGATCGCAGGTCGAGCTGGTCGAGGACGAGGATGCGATCCCCGCGGACGTGGGGCAGAAACTGGTCGAGCTGGTACATGTAGCGGCTCCGGTCGACGTACGTTGAGCGCCGCCGGAGGGCGGCCGCCGGAGCCTCCAGCTCGCGCCGGACCGACCAGTTGTGGACCCAGTGCGAGGCAATCCGGTCGAGGGGATCCCGAACCAGGTAGATCAGCTTGACCCCCGGCACCACCTCGCCGACCCGGGCCGCGACCCCCTGCCAGGTGGGATAGGCCGTGTAATTCGGTGACGACTCGCCGCGCACCGGCCGGCGCGGATCGAAGTGGCGGCGATACCAGTCGAGCCCGCGGCGCCAGTTCCGCTCGGCCAGGAAGAAGTCCAGCTCTTTCGGCTTCGACATCGAGATCTCGGGATGGACGCCGAGATAGGCGTGGAGGGCACTCGTCCCGCACTTCTGGGCGCCGATCACGATCACCGTCGGCAGGGCGCCGGCGGACTGCCCGGTCACCGGCCGGCGGCGAGGATCGCCTCGAGGTCGTCCACGTGCTCCCGGTAGTGGTCGATCGTCTCGCCCTGGAATGACTCGAGCATGGCCGCGTCCTTGAGCCAACGAATCTCCGGAACCACGGTGAGATAGCCGCGAAGCTCGCCGGGTACGGTGTCGAAGCGCCGCCGGACCTCGTCCAGCGGCAGCTCCGCCCAGGTCGTGACCAGGCGGTCGTTGAGCGCGTCGCCGCCGGCGGCCCATTCGGCATCGATCCGGGAGCGGGTCGCGCTCGACTCGTCGACGGCCAGCTCCCGGGCGACCGCCAGCGACACCTCGAGCCACGCGACGAGATGACCCATGAGATCGCGACCCGACCAGCCATGGGCATCCGGGACGGATCGCTCGAGCGCCGCGTCGTCGAGGCCGGCGAGCGCCTCGAACGGCCGCCACGCCTCGCGTTCGTCGTCCAGGAACTCAAGCGCGTCGAGGTACATCGCAGCGGATGGTAGCGGCGGCTGCTAGACGGCGACCGGCTCCCGGTACTCGCCGAATACCTCGCGCAACACCCCGCACTGCTCGCCCAGCGTCGCGTATGCCTCGGCGCAGCGGATGAAATGCGGCATCAGATTGGTCGCCGTCGAGCCTGGCCGGCCGGCGGCGTCGCGGAGGCCGGCCAGGGCCGCGGCCACGGCCGAGGCGTCACGCTCCCGCCGCACGCGATCGAGTCGGGCCCGGTGGCGTTCCTCCGAGCCGGGCGGGACCTGGAGCACCGGCACCTCGGTGACCTCCGCCTGGTCGACGTGGGCATTGACCCCCACGACCCGACGCTCACCGGCATCGAACTCCCGCTGGAAGCGATACGCGGCATCGGCGATCTCGCGCTGCGGGTAGCCGTCGACGATCGCCGCCACCATCCCCCCGCGTCGATCGATCTCGTCCAGGTACCGCCAGACCTGCCGTTCCGTCTCGTTGGTCAGGGCCTCCACGAACCACGATCCCCCGAGCGGATCCACCGTGTTCACCACGCCCGACTCCTCGGCGATGATCTGCTGCTGGCGAAGCGCGAGCAGTGCCGCCTCCGCGGTCGGCACTGCGAGCGCCTCGTCGTAGGCATCGGTGTGGAGCGACTGCGTTCCGCCGAGGACCGCTGCCAGTGCCTGGAGGGCGACCCGGGTCAGATTGTTGAGGGGCTGCTGCGAGGTGA
Organism: Candidatus Limnocylindrales bacterium; assembly: GCA_036555445.1. GTDB lineage: Bacteria > Chloroflexota > Limnocylindria > Limnocylindrales > CSP1-4 > DATBLH01. The sequence continues at coordinate 8,457 of DATBLH010000076.1, read as the reverse complement.
GCGAGACGCCGGCTGTCTGGGTGTGGAAGCGCATCCATGTCGAGCGCTCGTTCTCGGCTCGATAGCGCTCGGTCATCAGCTTCCACCAGATCCGGCGGGCCGCCCGGAACTTCGCGACCTCCTCGAAGAAGTCGTTGTGCGAGTTGAAGAAGAACGACAGGCGCGGTGCGAAGTCGTCGACCCGGAGGCCCCGCTCGAGGGTCGCCTCGGTGTACGCCATCCCATCGGCGATCGTGAACGCGAGCTCCTGGACGGCCGTCGAGCCCGCCTCCCGGATGTGATAGCCCGAGATCGAGACCGTGTTCCAGCGGGGCAGCTCGCGCGTCCCGAACTCGATCGTGTCGGTCACCAACCGCATCGACGGTTGGGGCGGGAACAGGAATTCCTTCTGGGCCACGAACTCCTTGAGGATGTCGTTCTGGGTGGTTCCCTCCAGGGCCGCGCGCGGGAATCCGGCCTTTTCGGCAGCCACGATGTACATCGCCCAGATCGGCGCTGCCGGGGAGTTGATGGTCATCGAGGTCGAGACCTTGTCCAGCGGCAACCCGTCCAGGAGGAGCTCCATGTCGGCGAGGCTGGAGACGGCTACGCCACAGGTCCCGAACTCGCCGTCCGCTTCCGGGTCGTCGGTGTCATAGCCATAGAGGGTCGGCATGTCGTAGGCGATCGAGAGCCCGGTCTGGCCCGCGGCAAGGAGCTGTCGGAAGCGAGCGTTCGTATCCTCCGCGGCCGCGAAGCCCGCGAACATCCGCATCGTCCATAGCCGCGATCGATACCCGGACGGGTGGATCCCGCGGGTGAACGGCGGTGATCCGGGGAGGCCCACGTCCCGGACGGGATCGAAGTCGAACCAGCGCCCCGCTCCTCGGCGGAGCCGGTCGCCGTGGTGGTCGGTCTCGGTGGGGCCGCCGGGCCCGGCGCCGGCACCGTCCCATGTCCAGGGCCCATAGAGCGCGTCGACCTCGACGTCGCTGATCGTGGAGAACCGGGTCCTGCGGGAGGGAGCCCGCGCCTCGGCCGGTTGGGATCGCTCGCGCTGCCACGTGTCGTACCGGGCGCGCCAGTCCGCCCGGTCGGGCCGGTCGCTCATGGGCCGAATGTAGCACGGGCCCTAGGCGGGTCCCGCGGAGGCACCCGGGGGCCGGCGCCGATCGCGGAGCTGGCGATCGCCGAGCTGGCGGTGGAAGCGTCGAGCCAGCCGGACGGCCTGGAACATCGACAGCAGTGGCAGCAGCGGCCCGGGGACGACCCGGAGCGCCACCCGGACGGCGAGGAGGCGGACGATCCAGCCGATCATCCGACGAGGATGGGGCTCCCGGGCCGCGACGCGTGCGACACGCACGCCTCCGGACGTGGCGTCCGCGTTGCGCGTCAGACGCCGGCGGCGGCCAGCGCCTCGGTCACCCGTCGCTCATGATCCGCCTTCGACGACACCTCGGACACCGAATCGGCCACGAGCACGGCCCGGACGAGGTCGCCGTCCTGCCACACGAGGATCGACTGGTCGGACGCGTCGTTGAGGGCGTCGAGTCGAAGCAGGACCCGGCTGCCCCGTCGGACCTCTCCGGTGGTCAACCGCTCGATCCGTCGCGAACCACCGGCTCCCGAGCGATAGAACTCGAGCATCGCCTCGGCCTCGAGGCCGGTGGCCCGGAACACGGCCAGCGTGATCCCGCTCTGCGAGCCGGTCCGCCACAGGCCACCCGCGAACCGGAGCTCCTCGATGCCCCGATCGGCGAGCGGCCCGAGCGCGCCCCTGGTGCAGCTCCGTCCCGAGTCGAGCAGGTCCGGTCCGCGTCCCTGGAAGCTCGCGGGGACGAGCGCCTCGAGCTCCGGGTACGCGCCGGCGACCCGACCGTCCTGGGTGCACGGACCGGACGGGTCGAACGTCGTGCCGCAGGCCACGAGGGCGACCGCAACGGCCACCAGCAGGATCGGCTCGAGGCGGCTTCTGACGGTGCCCTGAGGGTGACCCCTGCCCATGCCCCGAGGGTATGCGAACAGCGCGGCCAACCCCGGCGGCGACCACCCGGTGACCGGCTGCACCTGGTACCCGGGTCCCGGAATGGTGCGTCCGTGCGCCCGACGATCGCCCGGCTGGTTTTGGGACGGACGCCCCATACCCGGCTACGGCAGCCGGGGGGTAGGGTGTCAGTTGCCGGAACGCGACATCGCGGGACTCAACCTGGGGCGTCGGTCACGGACCGGGGCGCGGACGCCACACGCCGTGGACGGTAGGTGTGGGGATCCCGGGCCACGATCACGAGCCGAGTAACTACGGACGATTCGGCCAGCAGGCCCGGATCGCGCCCGGCGGACTTATCGCCATCGCTCGCCATTTCCACGATCGCCTCTCGACCGCCGGGTCGGGGGGCGATCGTTTCCGTCAGGCGGAGCGCCCTGGCTGGCGCTCCGGATGTGATCGTCGAGACACCCCACGCCGATCCAGGTCCTCGACGACGACCCGGGCGGCGGCGATGAGGTCGGGATCGCGCAGGATCGTGCGCGCCAGCCAGTCCACGTACGACGGCTCGAAGTCGGCGATCTGGCCCAGCGTGTGACCGCGGAACTTCCCGAACGCGACCTCGACGTCACGCGCCCGCTCGAGCGACGGCCGGCGCGGACGCCGGAAGCGGTGCAGGCGGCCGCGCTCCAGCGGCCCCGTGGGATCGGATGCGCGGGGTGGCTCTCGATCGGGTCGCGCTGGTCGCAGCGGGGTGTGACCGCGGTGCGCCGCGCGTGGATGGGAGGTCGTCGCGTTCCGGGGGCGGACGAGGTCGGAGGTGTCCAGGCGCCCGGTGACGGGCCGGCTGGGACGGGGCCGTGGCGGCCCGCCGCCGCGGCGGGCGGTCGTCGCGGCGTCCGGGGCGGTCGCGCCCGCAGGAGACGCCCGTACCCCGGCGCGATGCTCGGCAGCAGCCCGTCGGAACGATTCGTACGCCTCGTTGATCTCCGCCATCTTGCGGGTGGCAATCCGGCTCGCTGCCGGATCGTCGCCGGTAAGGTCCGGGTGATGCGTCCGGGCGAGCCGACGCCAGGCGCCCTTGATCGTCGTCATCGACGCCCCCGGGCTGACCCCAAGGACATCGTGCGGATCGCGCTTGACCACGCGCCGAGTGTACGCGGCGGTGGGCCACGATCGGCCTGCTCATGCCGCTTCGGTGGGCCTCGTGGCTTCGCCCACGCTACGCTTCGTCCGATGCCATCGTCCCGCCGTCCGCGGGCCACCCGCTCCCGGCGGGGCGTTCGACGCGCCGGTCTTGCGGCGGCGCTCGCGGCGGCACCGGTCGCCCTCGCCTATCGGTTCGCCGTCATCTACCGGTCGCGCGCCGGTCATCCACGGCCCCGACCCCCGATCATCACCCCGGCCGATCTTGGCCTGCCATTCGAGGAGCTGACGGTCCACGCCCCCGGTGCGGAGCTGGCGGCGTGGTTCATCCCGGCGCGAGACGGCGCGGCCGGGCCGGGCGTGCTGCTCGTCCACGGCTGGGAGTCGGCACGCGATCGGACGCTGCCGATCGCCGCGTTCCTGCACGAGGTCGGGTTCCACATCCTGACGATCGACGTCCGGGGCCACGGCGCAAACGAGCCGGAGGTGCTGCCGGTGTCGGCCGGCGAGTTCGGCCTCGATGCGCTGGCCGGCTTCCAGGCCCTCCTGGCGCGACCCGAGGTCACGCTGGCAGCCATCGCCGGCCATTCACTGGGTGCCACCGGGGTCCTCCTGGCCGCCGCAGCTGACGATCGGGTTGCGGCCGTGGTCGCGACCTCCGCTGCGGCCGACCCGCTGCGACTGACCCGCCAGACGTTCCGCCTGGCCAGACTCCCGATCCCGGATCCGGTGGCGTATCCGCTGGCATGGCTGACGACGCGCGTGTTCGTGCGGCCACGTGGCCATGTCGTCCGCGCGATCTCGGCGTCCGCAGCGCTCGCCCGCTATCGCGGGCCGGTGCTGTTGGTCCATGGAGATGCCGACGAGGTCATCCCGATCGAGCACTTCCAACGTCTTGCCCGCGCGGCGCTTCATCGCGACCGGATCGCCGCCTGGACGGCCGAGACGCTGGCGATCGCCGGGGGCCAGCACAGCTGGCTGTACGAGTTCCCGGAATACCGGAGGGCAGTCGCCCGGTTCCTCGCCCGCACCCTCGGCGGTCCGCTGTCGCCGGATGAAGCCGCACGCATCGCCGGCGCGATGCACGTGACGAGGCCACCGGAGCCGGACAGCCCGTTCTCCGCGGTCGATGCCGAGCCCGGCGGGCTCCGCTCGCTCGCCGCCGTGGTGCGGCCCGGTCGCGCCGGCCCGCCGCCTGCCTCCGTGGAGAGCTGACATGGACACCTGGACCGCAATCCGGACCAAGCGCGTGGTCCGCGAGTTTGCCGACCGGCCGGTGGCGCCCGAGCACCTCGACCGGATCCTGCATGCGGGTCGCAAGGCGGCCTCATCGAAGAATCAGCAACGGTGGGACTTCGTCGTAGTCGAGGACCGCGAGCGCCTCCGGGCGCTGTCCCGGGTCGGCCGCTACGCGGGGCAGCTCGCCGGTGCCCCCGCGGCGATCGCCCTCGTGACCCCGGACCCGCGTGGGACCGAACGGTCGCTGTCACTCCTGTTCGATCTCGGGATGGCGACGGCGAACATGATGCTCGCGGCCTGGGAGCTGGGCGTCGGCAGCTGTCCGATCACGGTCTACGACGCGGACCTGGTGCGCGAGATCCTTGGCTACCCGCCCGACCGTCACTGCGCCTTCCTGTTGTCGCTGGGCTATCCCGCCGATCCGTCGGTCCTCACCGCGCCGCCTCGCGCAGGTGGCCGGAAGAAACTCGACGAGATCGTTCACCGCGAGCGCTGGTAGCGCCTCGCTGGAGCGGCTCGAGATCCGGGCGCCGGCTACTGCCAGCGGAAGAAGCGAGCGGCGATCCCGAAGCACACGACGAGGAACCCGATCAGCACCGCGAAGCACACCCACAGCGGCGCGAACGGCGTCCCATCGACCATGACCTGGCGCAGGGCGTCCGAGAGGTAGGTCAGCGGCAGCACCAGCGCCACCGACTTCAGGACGTCCGGCATCGCCGCGATCGGGAAGAACGTGCCCGACAGGAACATCAGCGGGAACTGGACGACGCTGGTCATCCCGTTGGCGGCCTCCTCGGTCTTCGCGAACGATGCGATCACGTAACCGAGCGCGATGAACGACATCGAGCCGAGCACCACCAGCGCCGCCAGGGCGAGCAGGTTGCCCGACATCTGGACGTCGAAGAAGACGGCCCCGGCAGCGACGATGATCCCCGTCTGGACGATCGCGATCAGCAGGCGCATCACGACATTCGAGCCGACCAGCTGCCAGCGCCGGAGTGGCGTCGCGTTCAGGCGCTTGAGGATGAGCTTCTCTCGGTCGGCGACGAGCGGGATCGCGCTGAACACGCCCAGCTGCATCAGCGCCATGCCCAGGATCGAAGGCACGAGGTACGAGATGAACGTCAGGTCCTGGGTCTGGATCGTCTGCGGCTGGGGGACGATCGCCGGGCCGCGACCGGTCATCTGGAGGTTGAGCTGCCCCAGGACGGCTCCGACCAGCTGGAACGTGGCCCCCGTCTGCTGGCTCTGGGACGGGTCCGTGTAGACCTCGATTCGGGCCGGCGGCCCGCCCTGCCCGGCCGTCGCGGTATCCACCGCCGCACCGAACCCGGACGGCACCACGACCACCGCATCGACGTCGCCCTCGCGCATCTTCGCCAGGACGTCGTCGCGGGTCCCGGTCGTGAGCACCACGTCCTCGGTCGCGTCGAACGCCTCGCGCACGGTCGCCGCGCGTGCGGAGCCGTCCTCGTCGACCCAGCCGAGGTCGCGCGGCTCGGATCCACCGCCGCTGAAGATCGAGCCGAACAGGAAGATGAAGATGAGCGGGAAGGCGATCGTCCAGAACAGGGCCGCGCGATCGCGGAGGAAGCTCCGGATGTTGGCCAGCGTGAGGACGAGCAGGGCATGCACGGCCGTCAGTCCCGAAGTGCCCGGCCCGTCAGGTCGAGGAACACGTCCTCCAGCGTCGCCCGCCGGACGGCGAGGTTCTCGGCCTCCGCGCCGATCGATTCCGTCGCATCGAGGAGCGCGCCGATCGTGGCCGGCACGTCGTTCGTGTACAGGAGCACCTGGTGGTCCTCTGCCTTGACCGAGGTCACCCCGGGCATCGCCGCCAACTGCGCCTCATCGAGACCGGCGACGATGTCGAACTGGATCGCGCGCTCCCGGAACCGCCGGCTCACGAGCTCGTCCACGGTACCGGTCTCGAGGATCCGGCCATGGTCCATGATCGCGATCCGGTCGCACAGGACCTCGGCCTCTTCCATGTAGTGCGTGGTCAGGAGGACCGACCGGCCCTCGCCCTTGAGTCCCCGGACGATGTCCCACAGGGACCGGCGAGCAGCAGGGTCCATGCCCGTCGTCGGCTCATCGAGGAATACCAGCTCCGGGTCGTTCACGAGGGACAGCGCGACGGCGAGCCGCTGGCGCTGGCCGCCGGAGAGCTCCTGGGTCCGCGTCGAGCGCTTCTCGCCGAGGTCGAGCAGTTCGACGAGCTCGGCCGTCGGCCGGCTCTGGCGGTAGAAGCTTCGGAACAGGTCGAGGATCTCGGTCACGGTGAGCTTCGGGTAGAGCGCGGCCGTCTGGAGCGATACCCCGATCCGTTCCTTGAGCGCGTCCGGGTGCCGGGCGACATCGATCCCGAGGACCGTCGCCGCTCCGGCGTCCGGGCTGCGCAGACCTTCGAGGATCTCGACCGTCGTCGTCTTGCCCGCCCCGTTCGGCCCGAGCAGGCCGAACACCTCGCCGCGGTCGATCGCGAAGGTGATCCCGTCGACCGCCCTGGTCTGGCCGTACGCCTTGTGCAACTCCCTGACGTCGATGACCCGCTCGGCCTCCGACCCGTGGCGCGCGCGGACCGAAGGCACAGGGCTCGTGGTCACGAGCCGATGGTATCGGCGACCGGCTCGACCGGCTCGTCGGAGGTCCGTTCGGGCGACGGGGCACCGGCGGCGAGATAGGCCTGGATCGCAGCTTCCAGCCCCACGTCCCGACCGGCACGTTCCGACAGCAGCCACTTGTGCTCGAGGACGTCGCAGTACGCCTGGATGAGATCGCGCCCGGCTCCGGCAGCCGTCCGGATCCGAGCCACGGTCGGCTCGAACACCTCGCGCCGCCACCGGGCCCCGATCCCGAGCGGCGACGCCTGGCGCCGCTCCGCCCACTCGAGCCAGCAGCCGTACTCACGCACGTCGTTGACGAGGATCCGGGCCTGACCCTCGAGTGCCCGCAGTCCCGTCAGGCGTTCCAGCTCGCGGGCATGGAAGCGACGCGTGGTGACCGCCACGTCGAGCCGCAGCTTGTGTCCGTCCGGGGTCGGCTCCAGGGACAGCTCGTCGATGCTGAACCCGAGCTCGTTGAGCTTGCGCACCCGGGCATGAACTGCATGACGGTCACCGGGTCGAAGGGCCGGTACCTCGTGGAGCTTCTGCCACACCGCGTCGTAGCGGCTCCGGACCGACTCGGCCGCACCGATCGCATCGGCCGCATCCACGGCGCGCCCGGCCTGGGCATCGAGGTCGGCAAGACCGAACGCGACGTTCTCGACGAGCACCTCGAGGTCGTACGCCCGCTGCCCGTCAGAGAGCGACGGGTGGACCTCGCTCGTCTCGGCGTCCACGAGATAGGCCTGGATCCGGTCTCCGTCGCGCCGGAACAGGGTGTTTGCCAGCGAACAGTCGCCCCAGAACACGCCGGCGCGATGGAGGTCGACCAGCAGCCAGGCCATCGCGTCCAGCAGCCGGTCGCGGTAGTCGCCCTCGCCGAGCGGAAAGCGGGCCAGCATCCGCCGGTACTGCATCGAGTGGGCAAGGAACTCCGTGACCAGGATCGCCGTGTCCCGGTCGGGCGCCTCGGCGATCCCGAGCGGCGTCACCGCCGGCAGCTCGAGCTGCTGGAGATGGGTCAGGACGTCGTATTCGCGCCGGGCGACCTCGAGCGGCTCCTCCTTGAGAGCGACGACCCGGTCGTCATCGGTCACGAACCGGACGAGGTGCCGGGACGGCCCCACTCGAAGGTCGCGAAATGCTGCGGCGTCGTCCGCCCATTCGGCGAGTGGGAGCTCCCAGGGCAGGTCCAGGAGGCGCTCGGTCGTCCCGCGGAGGCGCAGGCGTGGGAACACGACAGGCACGGAATCGGTCATCGGGCCGCCGGGATCAGAGACGCTTGCGGAAGTAGGCGGCAACGTTCGGGTCGTAGCCCAGCGACTCGTACAGGTGTCGAGCCTCGGGTCGGTGGTGACCGCCGGTGACCTCGATGAACGCAGCCCCGAGCTCCCGCCCGATCTGCTCCGCCTCGTCCATCAGGAGGTGGCCGACGCCGCGCTCTCGGACGCCGGCATCGACGACCAGGGCCATCACTCGAAGCACCCGATCCGAATGCTCGAA
>DATBLH010000104.1:0-29187 GCA_036555445.1 Candidatus Limnocylindrales bacterium | reverse complement strand
GCCAACGTCGCCGGAGCGGAGCACGATCATCTGGGGCGGGTTGTCGCTGCCGCGGCCGACGGCCATGAACATGCCCATTCCCATCTCGGTCGCCTTCTCGGGGCCGATGACGTCGATCGACAGTCCGTGCTGCTTGGCGAGCGCTCGAGCCTCCTCGGCGAGAACGAGTGGCGACACGTCGTTGGCGGACCGGTTGGACAGGGTGCGAGCCGTGTTGGCGCCCTCGCCGATGACGACGCCGCGCTCGGCGGCTCGTGTGACCGCCGCGCTGTCCGCGCCGGAGGCGACCAGGACCAGCTCCTCCAGCGCGGGCGGCGCCTGCTCGACCGTCTCCCGATAGATCGCCTGCGGCTCGTACGTCCCCTCCACCACGCCGCGGGCGATCAGCTCGGCCACAGCCTCCGCGCCGCCGCTGAGGGCGCCGGCCAGCGGGTCGAGCCAGATGGCGATCCGGCTCACCGTCCGCCCGCTCAACCGCCGCTCGGCGGCCGCAGCCAGATGGTGCACCGTCTCGCGATCGAGCTTGTCTGGCTCACCCGCGGCGACGACCAGGAGCCGGCTCACCGGCAGCTCGCCCGCGCTCGCGAGCACCATCGCATACCGCTTCGATCGGAGCTCCCCGAAGGTCGCGAGGGCCGAGAGCTCTCCGCCGGACCGGCGGTCGAGCTCGCCCAGCGGACCGTCGAAGACGGGCTCGCCGACGATCGGGACGACGAGGACGTCGGTCCGGACGTCCCACGGCTGGTCGGTGACGACGCGCAGCTGCACGGTTTGGGCTCCTCCAGGGAAGGCAGCGGGCGGACGGGGCACCCGGATCGGTGCCGGGAGTGTAGCGGCGGAGCGCCTCAGCCGGATGGCACCGGCGACGCGGGCTCGTCCAGCTGGTCCAGAGCGTCCTGGAGGCGCCCGCGGGCCCGCTCGATCGTGATCACCGCGTCGTTCACGCTCCCCTGCGCGATGTCGTTCATGACGATCACGAGCGGCCTTGTCGTCGCGGGGAGCCGGGCGCGTGCGGCCTGTTCCTCGGCAAACGCCTCCCGAACGGAGCGGGTCACGCGGCCCGCGGACACGCGCAGCGCCGCGTACAGGTGGCGAAGTGCCTGGTCGTAGGCCTGGCTCCGGGTGAGCCACTCGTGGAGGGTCGAAACGTCGACGGTGTTCTGGAGCTGGGTCTCGAGCTCGACCGCCGCTGCCATCCGGTCGTCGGCGACGTCGAGGTGCTGGAGCGCGGCCGTGTAGCGCTGTCGTCGACCGGCGTTCGTCGCCTCGACCACGGCGTTGTCGTGGCCCTCGAGGACGTCGGTCAGCTCGATCGCCGTCACCGCGCCGCCCTTGAGTCGCGCCCACGTGGCGGCGAGGGGTTGCGTCTCCGCGGCCGCATCGACCAGTGCCGTGCGCCGAGCCTCGACATCCGCGCCGAGGCTGACACCCGCGCCCAACCCGGTCCCGCCCAGGGCAGCCATCCGGGACTGCAGTGCGGCGCTCGCCTTGTCGATCTTCGCGGTCAGCGCGGCGCCCTCGTCGATCAGGGTCGTGAGCTCATCCGTGTCGCGCGCCACGAGGGTGACCAGGGCAGCCTTGGCCACCTCGGCCAGCCGGTCGAGGTCGGCTTCGATCGCCTGCAGCTCCCCGGCTGCCGCCTCGAGCGACGGCCGGACCGACGCGTCGGCCGCCCAGCTGATCTCCGGCCGCCCGCCGGAGGACGGTGCGTGATCGAGGGTTGCGACGAGCCCGGCAGCCCCGAACGCGATGGCCACCGCGCCAACGGCCCACGCGGCTCGCGAGACCGCGGCCACGCCCCGGGCGACCACCGAGTCCGTCACGCGGTGCGCTCCTGCTCGGCAGGTCGCTGCCGCAGGTAGCCCAGCTGTCCGGCCATCTCGGTCGGCTCGAAGCCGAACCTTCGGGACACCGAGTCGAGCTCGGTGATGTTGTCGAGCCCCATCTGGGCCAGCTGGTCCGTGGCCACCGGGAACGGCAGGCGGACGAGCTCGGCGGTCCCCGCGATGAGGCGGATCAGGGGAATCGGAACCGGCACGAGCACCCGTCGGGAGCCCATCGCGGCCAGCACCTCGCGCACGATCTCGGCGTATGTCAGTTGTCGAGGACCGCCGATCTCCAGCACCTTGCCGACCGTGTCCTCGTCGTCGAAGCACGCGGTGAGGCACCGCGCCACGTCGTCGATCGCGATCGGCTGGAACCGCGAGTGGGCGCCGGCTGGGACTGGGAGCACGAGCGGCGACACCCGAGCGAGCTCGGCGATGAGATTGAAGAAGCCGTCACCCGGACCCCAGATCAGGGACGGCTTGACGATCGTCCACGCCAGCCCCGAGTCCGCGACCAGCCGCTCCGCCTTCGCCTTGGAGCTGGCGTACCGGAGCCTCGGGTCGTCTTCGACACCGAGCGCCCCCTGGTGGACGAAGCGGCGGCCCCCCGCGGCCCTGGCGGCGACCAGCACGTTCCGCGTCCCCTCGGTGTTGACCAGCCGCAGCTCGGCACCACGAGAGAAGTCGCGCGGGATGGCGGCCAGGTGGAGGACGGCGTCGGCGCCCTCGAGGGCGGCCCGGACCGTGTCCAGCCTGGTCACGTCGCCGATCCGGGTCGTCGACCGCTCGCGGTGGTCCCGCGACAGCCGGCCCAGCGTCTCCGCGGCCGCGGCATCGGAGCGCACGAACGCCACGACGCGGTGACCGGCGTCGAGGAGCCGAGGGATCGTGTGGCGACCAACGAAGCCGGAGGCGCCGGTGACGAGGATCGTGGACATCGGGATGGCGGCCGGCATCGTAGCATCGGGTCGTGACCGCCCTGCCCCCGAACGCCCTCCGCCGGTTGACGGAGGCCATGCCCAAGGCGGAGCTGCATCTCCACATCGACGGTTCGCTGCGGGTCGAGACGGCGCTCGACCTCGCCCGGACTCGTGGGGTCGATGCGCCCACGACGTATCAGGGGATGTTCGCGGCCCTGGTCGGGCCGCAGCGCACGGCGGACCAGGCGGAGCTGCTGCGCTTCTTCGACCTCCCGATCGACCTGATGCAGGACGCCGAGGCCCTGGAGCGGATCACCTCGGAGCTCGTCCACGCGAAGGCGGCCGACGGCGTTCGCTATCTCGAGCTCCGCTGGGGTCCCCTCCTCCACGTCCGGCGCGGCCTTTCGACCGAGGACGGGATCGCCGCGGTGTGTCGCGGTGCCCAGGGCGCCGCTCGACGGACCGGGATCGAGGTCCGGTTGATCTGCACCGCGATCCGTTCCCACGATCCAGCCGACAACGTCCGCCTGGCCGAGACGGCCGCTCGCTTCCGGGACCAGGGCCTGGTCGGCTGGGATCTCGCCGGCCCGGAGGCCGCGTTCCCGGATCCGCTCCTCCACCGCGCCGCCTACGACGTGGCGCGGGCGAATGGCCTCCGAATCACGATCCACGCCAGCGAATGGGGCGGCGCTGCGCAGGTTCGGCGCGCCCTGCTCGTCGACCCCGAGCGGATCGCGCATGGTCCGGGCGCCATCGAGGATGTCGGGGCGTGCCACGAGCTCATCGAGCGGGGTGTGACGCTCGACCTGTGTGTCACCTCCAATGTCCAGGCCGGGATCGTGCCGTCGATCGCGGAGCATCCGCTCGCCCGGCTGTATCGGCTCGGGGTCTCGGTCACGCTGTCGACCGATGACCTGACCGTGTCCGACATCACGTTGTCCGAGGAGTACGCGCACGCGGTCGAGTCGAACGGGCTCAGCCTGGCGGAGCTGTGGGCGATCGATCGCCGGGCGCTCGACGTGGCCTTCGCGGACGAGGCGACGCTGGGGCCGCTCCGATCGGCATTCGATGCCTGGGCCTCCGGGATCCCGGAGCTGGCGGCATGACCGGATGAGCGCACTGACCCGGATCCGGATCGCGATCAAGGGCTTCTTCTACAGCCCGGCCGGTCGCGATCGGAAGCAGCGGCCTGACGAGATCATCGCGGCGCTCGCAATTCGCCCCGGCGAGACCGTCGTCGACCTCGGTTCCGGGACGGGCTACTACACGTTCCGGCTGGCGCAGGCCGTGGGTCCGACGGGGCGGGTCTGGGCGGTGGACACCGACGCCGACCTACTCGACGACCTGGAGCGGCGAGCCGAGCGCGATCGCGTGGCGAACCTCCGGACCACCCACCCGCGGCCGGACGAGGCGGGCCTGCCCGAGGCCGCCGACCTCGTGTTCCTGTCGCACGTGTATCACCACCTTCCCGAGCGGGCGGCGTACTTCAGCAGGCTGGCGAGGAGCCTCAAGCCAGGCGGCCGGGTGGCGGTCATCGAGAAGCGGATCCAGGGGCTGGCACGGATCTTCGGTCACGCATCGGACCCGGCCGCGATTCGGCGCGAGATGGAGTCGGCGGGCTACCGCCTGGCCGCGGCCCATGCGATCGTCCCGGACGAGACGTTCCAGGTCTTCGTCCGCGCCACCGACCGTCCCGGCGGCCCGTGATCAGATCAGCTCGGCGATCATCGCGGCGGCCCGCGCGGCCCCGTCGGACGTCACCGGTCGATAGTCGACGGGTCGGTCGATCTCCTCGGCGATCGCGGCCGCGATCGTCTCGCTCGTCGACGTCGCGTAGTCCATCCGGCGACCCGCCCGATAGCGGTCGAGCCGGTGTGCGACGTGCCGTTGCTGCTCGAAGTGGTTCTGGAGCGGGAAGTAGAGGAACGGGCGCCGGGCGGCCACCAGCTCCATCGTCGTCGACAGGCCGCCCTGGACGACCGCAAGGTCGGATGCCGCCAGGTGCCGGTACAGGTCCGGCACGAAGGCACGGACCTCGACACCCGGCGGAGCAGCCAGGGACGCGGGTTCGATCCGCGGCCCGGCGACGGCGATCATCCGCAGCCCGGGCACGAGGCGGGCCGCCTCCGGGAACGCACCCACCACCCGCCGCAGGAGCGCCGACCCCACCCCGGATCCGCCGACCGTGACGACCACCACCCGCTCGTCGGGGTGGTAGCCCAGCTCCCGGCGCAACGCCTCGCGGCCCTCGACGAGCGGCGTCGGATCAAACCCGGTCACGTACCCCGCGAACCTGAAGTTCTGCTCGGTCCAGTCGCGGATCGTCGGCATCCCGGGCCCGAACGCGTCGGGAACGATGTCGTCGGGATCGCCGACGAAGATCGACCGGTCGCGGAGGTACGGGAAGCGCGCGACGTGCTCGATCATCTCCGCGTTGTAGTCGGCCGTCAGGTACGCCTCCCGGTCGCCGCCATCGGGCATCGGCAGCCACCCCACGAAGTCCGTCATCCACGCGAAGGCCGTCCGCTTGAGTTCCGGGTTCTCGTGGAGGAAGTAGTCGACGTCCCACGCCTCGTCGCCGATCACCAGGTCGTACTCGCCCTGCTCCACCACCTCGTGGAAGACCATGAAGTTCGCGACCTGGATCTCGTCCATCCGGCGGATGGCCTGGAACGCATTGAGGTCGTGCTCCGTGGCTTCGGCGACGAAGTGGCCCGACTCGCTGGCGAGCTCGGCGCTGGCCGGGTGCACTCGCTCCCCGCGCTCCTCGAGGACCGCGGTCACCGGGTGCTGGGCGAGCCAGTCGATCTCGATCTCGGGGCGCAGCTTGCGTAGCTCCGCCGCGATCGCCGCGTCGCGCTGGGCGTGCCCCAGCCCGATCGGTGACGAGATGTAGAGCGCCCGCCGGCGACGCGCCAGGGCGCGAATCCAGGTCCGGCTCGGCATCGGGGGCGGCGGGGCAAGAGACTCGACGAAGTCGTTGATCATCAGGTTCACCTTCACCGGATGGCGGCAGTTGGGGAGGTGTCCTCCACCTTCGAACTCGACGAGGCGCGCACCCGCGATGGCCTGAGCGAGTGCCGGTCCCTTGGTCGGGTGGGCGATGGCGTCACGGTCGCCCTGGACGACGAGCACCGGACATCGCACGTCCGCGAACAGGGCGCGAACGATGTCGAGATCCGGAGCTTGCATCTGCAGCGACGGCGCGAGACCGTCCACACCGGCCCCGAGCCCCCAGCCGACCAGGTCCTCGATCTGCTTGGTCGAGTGCGGCTCGTTGAAGGCCTCGCCGGCGAAAAACTCGAGGTAGCCCTCGAAGTCTCGCTGCCAGAAGTGGATGTTCTCCTTGGCCCAACCCTCGTCGGTGGGGAGTGGGTCATCGAACGGGACGTCGCTCCCCGCCGCGGGCTCGCCGAGCGGCACGGACGGGCACAGCAGGACCATGCCCAGGACGCGTTCCGGGTGACGCGCGGCCACGACGATCGAGCGCATGGTGCTCGCCGAGACGCCGACCAGGACGGCGGCCGGGGTCTCGGTGGCGTCCATCACGGCCAGCAGGTGGGTGGCCATCGAGAAGAAGTGATGGGCAGCCGGGTCGCTCGGCTTGCTCGAGCGCCCGTTGCCCGGCGCGTCCCACGCGATCACCTTGTGTCGGCGCGCGAAGGACGGGATCTGCCCCTTCCAGACGCGCGAATGAACGATCGACCAGGGCGGGACGAACATGATCGGCGGATCGCCCTCGCCGTAGACCTCGTAGTAGATCCGGGCACCATCGCCATCGACGAAGCCGGTCCGATCGGGATCGCGGGCGCGTGTCTGCTCGGCGCGCGAGCGGACGGCGGCGGGCGCGGTCATGACCGTGAGCCCTGGAGACCGCGAACGAACTCGCGGATGAGGAGATTCGCCTTGACCGGATGGCGACCCGGGATCATGTGGTCGGCGCCGGTGATCTCGACCAGGGGCGCGCCGGTCAGCTCCGAGAGCCGCCGCGATCGGGAGATCGGCTGGCAGGAATCCTCGTCGCCGTGGACGAGGAGCATCGGGCAGGGCACGCGCCGGCAGATCTCCTCGACCTGTTCCTTGTCGATCCCGTTGTCCACGGCCGCATCGGCGAGCATGGCATCCACCGAGCCCTCCACGGCCCACTCGACCGCGTCCTCGATCTGCTTGGTGGAGTGGGCCTCGGACGTGACCTGTTCGAAGAAGAACTGGGCGAAGCCTGGGTAGTCGCGCTGCCAGTAGTGCCGGTTGACCTTGGCCCAGCCGTCGGTCGTGTCCAGGACGTCGTCGAACGAGTAATCGAGGCGATGCGGAAGCGGCGGCGTGATCTTCGGGACGCCGGCCGCGAAGGAAGCGATGCCGAGCACACGGTCCGGCTTGGTCGTGGCCAGGAGGACCGCCCGCCAGACGCCGTCGTAGCACAGCCCGACGAGGACCGCTCTGTCTGTGTCCGTTGCGTCCATCACCGCCTCGATGTCATCGACGATCACGGAGTCTGCGTAGAGCGCGGGGTCGGACGGCCGATCCGACCGGCCGTTGCCGCGTCCGTCGAACGCGATCACCCGGTAGTGGCGGCTGAGGAACGGGATCTGGGCCTTCCACTGCCGGGAGTGGATGATCGGGAGCGACGGCAGCAGCACGATCGTGGGATCGCCCGCTCCGTACACCTCGTAGAACAGGCGCGCGCCCTGTGCATCGACGAACCCCGACTCGTCCGGATACCGAGCGCGCATCGGCTCGCGTCCGGCCGGTGGCCGGTGGTCAGTCGCCGTTGGGTTCGAGGTTGCGGATGACATCACCGACCTTCCGGAGCGCGGATCGAGACGGGAGCTGGCCCTCGGAGAAGCCGAGCAGGATCGTCGCTTCGGCCCCGAGGAACGGGAGACCCATGAGCGCGGCGACCTCCTCCGGTGTGAACGGCCCGAGCCCCCCAACGCGCTCCAGCTCGCGGCGCGCGACCTCGGTGAGGAGCGCAAACCAGCCGGACAGGAGGTCGCGGACCGATTCCGCGATCGCCGGGTCGGACCAGCCGGCGGCGATCATCTCCTGGAGGATCCGGACGTAGCCCGACTCGAGGTCCGCCTCGAGGTAGTCGCAGGCTCGATTCCATTGCTTCCACAGCGGCTCCGGCCCCGAGAACGTCGCGGCCTGGCGCTCCAGGAGCTGGTCGTTCTGGGCGGCCAGCACGGCGAGGATCAGCTGTTGCTTGGACCCGAAGTGGTAGTGGATCTGGCTGAGCGGGACGCCGGCGACGTCGGCCACGCGCCGAGTGGACAGCCGGGAGTGTCCCTCGCGAAGCAGGACGACCCGGGCGGCTTCCACGATGGCCGCCCGGGTTGCCTGTGGATCGCGACGGTCGAGGATTGGGCGCGTTTCGTCGGCGGGCCGACTCCGTGCGCTGGTCACCACCGGAGGATAACGATGCACCGAGTCGCATCGCGGCTCCCGCACCTCCAACCGTCACGGATGATCACCCGGCGCTCAGGGCTTCGCTTCGAGGACGAAGTTGAGCGGCGTCTCCGTCGCCCGCCGGAAGCGGCTGAAGCCACCCGACGTGACGACCTCGCGAAGCCTCGCTTCGCCTGCCTGGGCGCCGAGCGCGAGACCGACCTCCTGCGACAGGGAGCCCGGCGTGCACAGCAGCGTCGACACCGCGTAGTAGACGCGGCCGATCGGGTTGAGGTTGTCGACGATCCGGTCGTTGGCGAACGGCTCGACGATCAGCCACGTTCCGTCCGGCGCGAGCGCCTCGCGGACGTGGCGCGCGGCACCCACCGGATCGCCCATGTCGTGGAGGCTGTCGAACGACGCCACCAGGTCGTAGCCCTGACCGGGAAAGTCCTTGGCCGACGCGACGTCGAACGTGATCCGGTCGGCAACGCCGGCTTCCCTGGCGCGGGTCCGGGCCTCCTCGATCGAGGCGGCGTGGTAGTCGAAGCCCACGAACCTGGAGTTGGGATACGCCTGCGCGAGCAGGATCGTGGACGAGCCGTGCCCGCAGCCGATGTCGGCGACCGAGGCGCCGGCGATGAGCTTGGCCTCGACGCCATCGAGCGCCGGGATCCAGGAGGTGGTGAGGTTGGCGGCGTAGCCCGGGCGGAAGAACCGCTCGCAGCCCTCGAACACGCCCTCGCTGTGCTCGTGCCATCCGAAGCCGGTACCTGCCTTCGCGGCACGCGTGATCGCGGGCTCGTCCCGGACGGACGCGGTCATCAGCTGAAACGCCCCGGGCAGGAAGTACGGGCTGGACTCGTCGGCCAGCGCGACGGCCTGCTCCGGCGGCAGCGTGTAGCGATCCGTCTCTTCGTCGTAGGTGACGTATCCACCGGCCGCCTGGGCATTCAGCCACTCGCGGACGTAGCGTGCGGTGGCGCCGGTGCGCTGGGACAGCTCCGTTGCGGTCACCGGGCCGCTGCCGGCCATCGCTTTGTACAGCCCGAGGTGGTCGCCCATGACGACCAGGGCGGCGTTGAGGGTCGCCCCCAACTCGCCGATCGCCTGGCCAATGAACGCGCCCAACTTGGCCTCGTCAAGTGTTGCTACGGTCATCTCCGATCTCCTCTGCCCCCGTCCCGCCGTCGGCCTGTTGTTCCCCGTCGCCGCTCCAGTCGCGGTCCGGTCGGTCGGCCGACCGATTTCGGTCGAGTGACCGAATCATGCATAGAGGCGAGGGATTGTCAAGACCCCCAACGAGCCGCAATGGGATGCACGCCGAGTGAGTCGCCGCAGAGGCGTGTTCGTAGCCCCCGCGGCGCTGCCATTCCCCTGCCCGAGGATGCGGCTCCTGGGCGAGCGTCAGCGAGTCGCGGCGAGCTGCTCCAGGACCCTGGCGAGCTCCCCGGCATCACGGGCAGCCGCCGTTGGTCGCTCGTCGTCCGGCGCGGCCGCCAGTTGCTCGGGGGTTGTCACGCCGGTGAGCATGAGGACGCTCCGCGCACCCACAGCCCGGGCGGCCGCGACGTCGGTCCACAGCGCGTCGCCGATCATCACGGCGTCCCGGGGATCTGCCCCGACCGCCTCGGCGGCGACTTCGAGCAGTAACGGCTCGGGCTTGCCGATCGACAGTGGCGTATTGCCCGTCGACGCCTCGACCGCGGCGACGATCGATCCGGCTCCCGGTCGCAGGCCGCGCTCGGTGGGATACGTGGGATCCCGGTTGGTGGCGATGAACCTCGCGCCGGCCCGGATGCAGTCACAGGCCGCGGCAAGCCGGAGATAGGTCAGCTGTGGGTCCAGCCCGACCACCACCGCGTCCGGCGATCCCGCGGCCGTCGCACCGTCGATCCCCTCCTGGCTCATCCGCGTCGCCACTCCGGCGGCGGTGGCCACGTCCAGGCCCACGTCGCGGAGCTCGCGCTCCAGGCCACCCGCCCCGACAACGAGTACCCGTCGAACGTCGGGCTCGTGACCGGCCAGGTGGAGCGCCGTCGCCCGCGCGGACGTCACGATCCGGTCGGCCGTCACCGGGGCGCCGTGAGCCGTCAGCCGCGGCAGGTAGTCGGCCCGGTAGTGCATCGAGTTGTTGGTCACGTAGACCACGTCGTCGCCCGCCGCCGCGCGCTCGGCCAGGAGCGCGGCCACGCCCGGCACCGGGTCCGCGCCGCGATAGACGACGCCGTCGAGATCGACCAGGAGGAGCACGCGGCGATGCTACCGGGCTGGCAACGGCCCACGGCTGGACCGCCGTACGATCCGGCCATGACGCGTCACCGGCACCGCGATCCGTTCACGGGTGTCCACCGCGTCCTCATCGATGGCTCGAACCTGGCCTACGCCGCGAGCCGCGGCCCATCTCCGCTTCCCCAGACCGCCCTGATCGGCCGCCTTCGGGCCATCATCCCGCCGGCGATCCTGGTCGAGATCGCGTTCGATGGGCCGGCCGAACCGGGGCTTCGCAACACGCGGATCGCGTCCGGCGTCACCGTCCGCCACGCTGGGCACCGGACCGCGGATGACCTGCTTCTCGACGCCGCCATGCCGGGCGACCTCGTCGTCACCAACGACCGGGAGCTCCGGATCGCCCTCGAGCGACGCGGCGCGACCACCGAACGCACCGACTGGCTCCTTGCTCGACTGGCTCGCGGGAAGGCCGTCAGCCCCTCGATCGGGAACCGGCGGCCGCCGCCGCGGACCGGGCGCGACGCCCCCGACGTCGACGATCGGTGACTGCCCGCAACGCCGATCGACTGGTACGGATGGCCCATGACGGGCAGACTGCTAGGATGCCCGCGTGAGCATCGGCGACGCGCTCCAGAGCCTCTGGACCGGACTGCTCGACCTGCTGAGCAAAGTCGTGATTCCGGACTGGAATGCACTCATCGCGCTGATGCCGGTGTTCCTCGTGATCGGCGTCGTCGGCCCGATCGCGACCATCCTCGTCCTCGCCTGGGTCGTCTATCAGCTGACCCGCCCGCGGACCAGGGTGCGCTTCGCCGAGGGCCCCATCCAGGCGCCCATGGGTGACGACGGCAAGCCGATCTTCCCGACCGCCGAGCCGTTCTGCTACCGCGACGGCCTGGTCTTCCCGCCCGGCGTCCAGAAATGCAGCAGTTGCGGCGACGACCTGAGCGTCATCTGCCCCAAGTGCAGCGTCGCCCGCCGGGTGGCCATGGACACATGTGGCAACTGCGGGCTTGCCCTCCGCCTCGAGCCCCGGCCGCGGGCCCTCGTGACCACCGGCCCCAAGCCCGGAGGTGCCGCGGCGGCCTGACCGGCCGGTGACGCCTCGGCGTCGGAACCCGGCCACACGAACCGCGCGTCTCGACAACGATGGCCGACCTGTCCGCAGCCCTGTTCACCCTCGGCGGCATCCTCCTCTCGCTCGGCTTCGCCGCGCACGTGGGGCATGCCGTCCTGCTCGCGAACGGGCGGCGGACCGTCACCGTTCCCGTCCTGGGGGCTCGCCCCGCGTGGGCGGGGGTCGTCACCGGCTCCTTCGCGACCGCCACGGCCGAAGCCCGCGGGCGCGATCCGGAGAGCGCCGCGCCCACCCCGCTCGGAACCGCCGCCATCGCCCTCACCACCCTCGCCTTCGCCGCGCTCATCGGCTCGCTCGCGCTCCGGGCAGTCATCGTCGGCCGCGGTCCGTGGGGCAACCTGTACGAATTCTCGGTCGCGTTCGCGACGTCCATCACCGGCGGCTATCTGGCCCTGGGTCGGCGCTTCCCGATCCGGAGCATCGGCTTCATCCCGGTCGGTGTCGCGCTCGCGATCCTCCTCTACGCGTCCACGCTCCCGTCGTCCATCGACCCGCTTGTGCCCGCGCTCCAGAACCCGCCGCTGATCACGATCCACGTGGGCCTCGCGGTCATCAGCTACGGGATCTTCGCCACCAGCTTCGCCGCGGGTGTCGGGTACCTGGTCCAGGGCCGCAACGACCGGTTCTCGTGGTTGCCGTCGCACCGGACCCTGGATGCGGTCGCCCATCGCGCGGTCGTCGTCGGCTTCCCGATCTTCGCCACGATGATCATCCTCGGCTCCTGGTGGGCGTCGATCGCCTGGTCGCGCTACTGGGGTTGGGACCCCAAGGAGACCGCGGCGCTCGTGACCTGGCTCACGTACGCGGTCTACCTCCACGCGCGGAACCAGCGCGCCTGGGCCGGCCGCCCGGCCGCGCTGCTGCTCGTGGTCGGGTTCGGGATGGTCCTGCTGACCTACTCCGGGAGCCTGTGGTTCTCGGGGCTTCACGCGTACAGCGGGCTCTGACCGATGCGTGGGGGGAAGCCATTCGTCAATGCCAGCCGGCTTGCGGCTGGCCGCCTCGTCGCGGTCCTGGTCGCCGCGCTGGTCGTCTCCGGCTGCGGCGTCCTGTTCCCGCCGACCTATCCGATGCCCGGCGACGAGTCGATGAAGCCGATCGCGTTCTACAAGCAGGGTTCGGCGACGCTCACCCTGGGTGACGGGACCAAGCTCGTCCTCGACAAGGTCGGCGCCGATTCGAGCCTCTACGACATGATGGGCGCGAACGTCCACTGGACCGGGGCATCGGGCTGGCACCTGCGGCTGACCGGTGCGGCGAACTCGGGCTTCGGGTCGTTCGCGTACCTCCAGCTCGACCGAATTGCCGACGGACAGCACCTGACGATCTGGGACAGCAGCCGTTGCATCATCGACGTGGCAAAGGCCGACGACAAGGCCGTCCGTGGCACGGCCACCTGCAAGGGCCTCCAGTGGAGCGACGCGCTGAGCACGTCGTTCGAGGACCCGTTGAGCTCCGCGCCGGTCGCCGGCCAGCCGAAGTTCGACGCGGAGATCACCTTCGAGGCGTTCCCGGGCGGCGCCACGGCCTGATCGCGGGTTGGCCGGCCCCAAGGACCGGGCACAGGGAGGCCCCGTCGTTCCCCCAGATACGACGGGGCCGGGAGGGAGGTCTAGCTCTACAGGTGACTACGCAGGCGGGGCTCGGTCGGTTCACTCGGCATACTCAGGGCGTGCACCGCGAGGGCGAGGCGCCCGAATTCCTGGCCGCCGTGCTCCGGTTGCGGGGAATCGAGGTTGCCGAGCCGGTGGCTGCCGGCGAGATCGAGGATCTCGAAGAGGCGATCGGCGCGCTACTGCCGGGGCCGCATGCCGAGCTCCTCCACCGCGCGAACGGGATCGTGGGGGCCTACGGCTACGAGCGGATCCTTGCCGCCGGATCGGGGCCGATGTCGATCGGCGAGTGGAACGAGTTCGAGACCTGGAAGTTCGCGTGGGCCGTCCCGCTCGACGACTTCCTGTGCATCGCCGAGACGGGGTTCGGCGACCAGTACGCCTACCGGATCAGCGAGCTCCGACGCGGGCTGTCCGTCGTGTACCGGCTGGAACGGCATCTCATGGAGCCGACCGACGAGCCGGCCGCTCCCGACTTCGAGGCGTTCATGCGCCAGTTCTTCGCGCGAGTGCACATCGCGCCGCAGGAGGTCCTGGCGGCGCGCGCGACCGTGGGCAACCTGGCCCTCGACGAGCACGCCGTCCAGTCGCCGCCGCCTCTCCTCGCCGGCTCCTCGGCCGCCGGCCTGGTCCGCCTCCCGGCCACCACGGCGATGATCCTCCAGGGCGACCTCGCCACCCAGCTCCTCGACCCCGCCAACGCCGAGCGCCAGGTCGAGGGCCTCGAGACCTACCAGGACGACCAGGACCGCCCCCGCCTCCGCGTCCTCTGGGAGTAGGTCCACGGGTGGCCGGCGGCAGCGCGTCGGCTCACCGCACCGGCGGCCCCCGCAGCGCGGGCTGTCGGCCCACCGCACGGTGCGGTCAGCGGCGCCTCCCGCCCGGCCGCCGGCCCCCCTTGCCCGTCGCCCCCCTCGCCCGTCGCTGCATCCCGGCACCCCAGGACTGCGGCCCCGCCGATTCGCTATCGCTCGCCACGTGAACCGTATCGAGCAGGTCGGCGACGCAGGGTCGCGCCCAGCCCCCGCTCCACCCTCTGTCCATGCTCACGCCATCGACCGCGAGCGGCTCCTGACTCGCCTTCGTGCCGCGAACCCGGCGTTAGCGTTCCTGCGGCGTTCATTCGCGATTCGGGAGTGGGTAGCGGGCCGGGAGCCACCCGCATAGAGCCGATGGGAGTTCGGGGTCCAGAACGTGAGTGCGCGACAGGCGGAAGTTGGGTTCCTGAGCCAGGCGCGAACCCGCGTACCGTCATCCGGAAGCAGCGACCCCAGTACCGCGCAATGCGCAGCCACGCGGCGCCGATTGGCATCGCTGGCGGCCACCACAAGCCACATCCCAACGGTTCGTGCCCGCCACCCACGCTCGAGGGCGATCTTCGCGGCGAGCCGGCCTTTGCGGTCGAGCGTGCTCATCAGCTCATTCACGTCGGCGATGTCCGTCTTGATCTCGATGACCAGCACGGCACGACGGCCCGGGTGCCAGGCAAGGACGTCGATGACTCCGCGCTCGCCGAAGATGGAGAACGAGACCTCCGGTTGGGCCACCCAGCCAGGCAGGTCTGCGAACAGTCGCGCGAGTTCCTCGTGCATGGCCGAGTGGCGCGCGTTCAGCAAGCGGTCGAGATCGCCGGCGCGCCAGCGTGGTCGGAGATCGATCCGAATGTCGAGGGCAGCCGCCACCTGACGAATCCTGCCGAGGGCAACCTCGCCGAGATGACCCCGCTCCAGGCGCGACACGGTCGCTCGCGAGACGCCGGCCGCCGTCGCGAGGTCCTGCTGCCGCCAGCCCCGACGAACCCGAACCGCCCGGATCGCATCCCCGACGCGATGATCGTCCACCGCCGCATGGTGTCAACCCGGCCTTCGCCGTCAGTTGCCGCGCGAGAACCGTCGCTGACCCTGATCGCGGCCATGAGAACAGCTACAGCAGGTCCGCGATGTCGAGGCCCACCGCGAATGCGTTCCCGGCGTGGGCCAGCGCCCCGTGGAGGGTCGCGCCATGACCGGTCGGGAGCACGTCGATCACCCCGAAGTTGAACTCCGGGATCACGTCCCGAAGCGTCGAATGGATCCCGTCGGCGACGTCGAAGTCCTCGTCCACGATGGCGCCGACGTCGATCTTCGGGTTCTGGATGTTGCTCACGCCCGATGACGTGAGTGACGTCGCCCGGTAGTCGGGATCGGAGACCGAGATGTCGAACAGGCAGCCCATGTGGATGTCTCCCGATACGAACACCAGGCTGCGTGGGCTGCCGGAAGGCCGATTGCTGAGCCGCGCCCGACCCGCACCACGCAGGAGCCTCGCCTGTTCGGGCCGCGAGTACCTGTGCGACCACTGGTCCCTGGCCTCGTCGATGTTCGACACCTTGAACGCACCCAGGTTCACCGGCCTGCCGAGGATCCGGGTGAGGTGACTGCCCACTGCGGCGAGGCCCAGGTCCGAAACGTCCTCGGTGGAGTGGGCGTGGTAGAGCTCCTGCTCGTCGCCGTCCTTGAAGGCTTCGATGTCGTCCGTCCGGTTACCGACCAGCTTCATCACCTGGCCATCGGGATCGAGTGACGCGATCGGGGTTGGCGTGACGACGGCCAGGGCCTCCACCTCGGGCGACAGGTTGGCGAACACGTGGTCGATGAACTGCCACTGCTCGGCGCCGAGGATCGGCAGTTGCTCGCGGAACACATCCCGCTCGCCTCGGCTGTCGAGGACGAGCACAGCCAGGCGACCACAGCGGAACGCGAACGGCATCGCCCGGCGCAACCCGCGCGGGGGTGGACCACCCACGTAGTTCGGCAACGACGGGTCGGTGACCTCGCCGGGGAGCGGATCGCGGCAGCGCTGGAAATGCCAGTACACGTCGCGGGCATCCTCGAAGTAGGCCACCGACCGCTGGAGGATCCTCGCGCCGCGGGGATGTCTCGCCACCAGGGTCGGACTGTCGGCCGCCGATGAGCCCCAGCCGTCACGGATGTCGTGGTCGTCCCAGACCATGTACGTGGGCACGTTGGCAAGCACGCGGCGGACGGGCTCGCGCGACCAGTTGAGGCGGATCTTGTCGGCCATCGCCTGGCGCCGGCGAGCGGGCGTCGACTCGAAGTGGTCCTTGACCACGTCCGGTTCGTCCTCGTCCAGGTAGACCTGGTCGCCCATCATCAGGACGAACGCCGGCAGCGCGTCGTCGACATATTTCGCGAACGCCTCCCACGACCCGTCCCGCTCGGCGGAGCTGCAGGAGATTGCGGCGAACTGGATCGGGGCCATCGACCCCGCCGACGGCATGGTCCGAACCGAGCCGGACGCGCCGGGCACGATCCGGCCGTTGCGGAGGACGCTGTAGCGATAGAGCCAGTCGGGGCGGAGGCCGGTCGCAACGGCAATACCCGTCCGGAATTCGAGCGGACCCGCTTCGGTGCGGAAGAACGGGTAGACGCCGGCGCCCTGGACCCGGAGGACGCAGTCCGCCGGGTCGCCGATCGCCTGGATCCAGATCCGCGTCGAGGTGTCGTCCGTGTGGCCGACGATCGGCCCCATCCGGAGCCGACCGACCGCCCTGCCCCTCGGCATGCCGGGGCGCCCTAGGCCTTCGTGTCGTCCGGCTCCGAAGCGGCCGCCAGCCCGGCCCCGATCGCGCGCCGGACCTCGTCACTCACCCGCCCCGAGAGCGCGAACTCGACCGGCTGGATCGGGGCTTCCTTTCCTCGCCGGCCCTTGAGCGCGTTCGAGAGGGCTGCGACGCCGCGGTTCTGCCGCTCGTACACCGGCGCCGCCATCAGCGCGCGGGCGATGCCGCGGAGGTCCGTCACGCCCGCCGCCTTGAGGCGACGTCGCTCGGCGCCACTGAGCCGCAGCATGTCCGCGGCCTCGTCGAACCCCAGGTTGCGGGAATCGTCCGGGGCCAGCTTCGACCAGCGCTCGAGCAGGACGCGCATGATCCCGGGATCGTCCAGTCGCATCGGCCGATGCGGCAGGTCGGTGCGGCTGTCGAGCAGGCCGACGACCTGGCGCTCCAGGCTTGCCCAGCGGGTGATCGTCGACACCGCCTGCGTCCGCACACCCGCTCCTCCGCGGCCGCGCGCCGCCCGGGCGGTGGCCAGGTCGATCGCGCCGACGTCGAACCGGCCGAGATCGATGTCCACCGGGACCAGCGGCGTCGTCGACGAGCTGCTTTCCCCCACCTCCAGCTCGTCGTCGCCGGAGACCGTGAAGCAGGTGTCCAGAATCCGATTCTCACCCAACAGGACGCCCCGCTCGAGCGGCGACTTCGCCAGCTCCGTCTCGTACTCGTCGTACAGCGTGTCGAGCCACAGCTCGAGGAGCGTCTTGTAGTTGGCTCGCGTCCGGGCGACGTTCCCCGACGTGGATGTGGGCGACAGGACGTGCGCCTCGACCAGCTGGTCCATGAGGTCCAGCCCCCACAGCTCGATCACGGGCCGGATGAAGTCCGTCGCCGGCGTGAGGAGTCCCGCGATGTCCACGTCGAGCTCCTCGACCGGCGTCCCCTTGGGGTACAGCCGGTAGAGGTAGTTGACGATCCGGAACAGCTGGAGCAGGTCCAGGTCCTCGTCGAACCGCTCTTCCAGCGTGAACGGACCCGGCGGGCTGTCGAGCAGGCACACACGTCGTAGCCGCGCGTTGACACAGAAGCCCTGCCCGCGCGGAACGAGCACGACGGCCGTGAATTCCTGGACCCCTTCGATCCCGCTCGACCGACGGTGCAGCAACTGGTTGAACCACAGGTTCGGATCGGACGGGTCGATCGCGAGCACCTGGAGCGGCTGCGGCGCGAGCGAGAAGCGGAGGTAGGGCGTGCCTGGATACTTCGCGCTCAGCAGGGTCAGCACGTTCTCGACCCGCGTCATGTGGCTGACCAGCTCGCGGCGCTCCTGCGACGCCTGCCGGGACGTCGTGTCAACGACCTGGGAGACGGAGCGATCGCTGGCGATGTCGGTGCTGGTGGTTCGCACCGACCCACCGACCGAGAACGGGCCGATGCCGAACGACGCGCCACCGCCGGCGGACGTGGTCCGGGAGGAGCTCGTCAGGCTCTCGTACATCTGGCTGCCGCTGCGGCCCATGGACTGGCCATCGGCCTCGCCCTCGAACGCCTCCGCACCCACGACGCCGGTCTGGAGCATCCGGCGGTGCAACGGCGCCGCGGCGTGGAAGTAGGGGCGGATCGTGTTCACGCTGTCGGCCTCGTCGCGGACCTCGAGGTCGAGCAGCAGGTGGAAGCACGGGACGCCTTCCCCGAGATAGGTCGCCGCGATGCCCCGAGCGTCCTCCGGGAAGCGCGCCGGCGACACCGACACCGTGGCCTTGAGGTACACGAGCCGTTCGTCCGGGAACAGGCCGCTGAGCACCTCGTCATCGGGCTCGTGGAAGAACAGCGAGATCGTGGTCTCTGCCGGGTCACCCTCCACGCGTGGCTGGGTCGTCGCGGCGAGTCGCCAGGGGATCTCGATCGGCGGCGGAAGCTCCTCGTCGGCCATGGTCAGGTCCTCCTGCGCGCAGCGGATCCTGTGCGCCGCGTGTCTCTGGCGCGTCTCACCATGGCGGTCCAGCTTGCCTGGGCCAATCGCGGCCAGAGACCACCCGGAGAACGCAGGGCCGCCAATCCGGCTCAGATCCCCGCCATGAACGTCGTGATCGTGCTGCTCCACGCTGGAAGGCTCCCGCCAGAGCTGCCGCAAGGCCCCGTCTCCTGTCCCTACGTTCTGCCGATGAGAATCTGACCGACCTCGAACAGATGTTCTAGACTGGCGACGGTGGACGGCCTGTCGACAAGCGGCCTGGAAATGTGGGCAAGCGGCCCGTGAGCGTGGACGACGGTGGTCGCGAGCGTGGATGGAGGGTGGACCGCGAAAGCACCACATCTCGTGGTAGGCCCAGCGACCCGACCACTACATCTTGTGTTTTGAGCCTTGACTGCTAACCCCAGGAGGCGTATCGTTGATTGGTCGCAACACACGATCCAGAGCGCGCGAACGGCAGTCGGCCGGCACCAGATCAGACGGACCGACAGCGGCAGGACGGAGCCGCGCCGTAGCTACGGAGACGAGGCGACGAACGCACGCGAGAGCGCAGTGATCGGTCGGGAATCCGGCCCCAGCAGGGAGAGTGGACGATGGCCCGAGCCACAGGCGAAGCAGTCCCGGTGATGGATCGCGGCAGCGATGCGCAGGCGAAGAAGAAGGAGCGCAAGCTGACCGGTCCGTACGGAGCCAGCTTTGACGGCTCGGGGGCCCGCGGCCTCACCTTCGAACGCCGCTGGACTCGACCCGGCGTCCATCCCTACGACGAGATCACCTGGGAGCTCCGGACCGCGGGCATCCAGAGCGAGAGCGGCAAGACCGTCTTCGAGCAGAAGGACGTCGAGGTCCCCAGCTTCTGGAGCCAGCTGGCCACGAACGTCGTCGTCAGCAAGTACTTCCGCGGGCATGTCGGCACGCCCGAGCGGGAAAGCTCCGTGAAGCAGCTCATCGATCGCGTCGTCAACACGATCACGGCTTGGGCGGAGACCCAGCACTACTTCGCGAGCGACGACGACCTCCGCGCCTTCCAGGCCGAGCTGACCCACCTGCTCGTCCACCAGAAGATGGCGTTCAACTCGCCGGTCTGGTTCAACGTGGGCATCGAGCCCAGGCCCCAGTGCTCCGCCTGCTTCATCAACTCGGTCCAGGACAACATGTCCTCGATCATGGACCTCGCCAAGACCGAGGCCATGCTGTTCAAGTTCGGGTCGGGCGCAGGCTCCAACCTGAGCACGATCCGGAGCTCCCGCGAGCGGATGTCGGGCGGCGGTATCGCCTCCGGACCGGTGAGCTTCATGAAGGGCTACGACGCGTTCGCCGGCGTGATCAAGTCCGGTGGCAAGACCCGGCGCGCGGCCAAGATGGTCATCCTCAACGCGGACCACCCGGACGTCCTCGACTTCGTCGACTCCAAGATGAGCGAGGAGAAGAAGGCCTGGGCGCTGATCGAGCAGGGCTACGACCCCAGCTTCACCGGCGAGGCCTATGGGAGCGTCTTCTTCCAGAACGCCAACCACAGCGTCCGGGTCACCGACGAGTTCATGAAGGCCGTCGAGCAGGACGGCGACTGGACGACCCACTCGGTGACCACCGGTGAGGCGATGGACACGCTCAAGGCGCGCGAGATCTTCCGCCGGATGGCCGAGGCCGCCCACCTGTGCGGCGATCCCGGCATCCAGTACGACACCACGATCAACGACTGGCACACGTCCGCGAACACGGACCGGATCCACGCCAGCAACCCGTGCTCCGAGTACATGTTCCTCAACGACACGGCGTGCAACCTCGCCTCGCTCAACCTGATGAAGTTCGTGGGCGAGGACGGCGAGTTCGACGTCGATGCCTTCCGCTACGCGGCGCGGGTGACGATCACCGCCCAGGAGATCCTGGTCGACAACGCCTCCTACCCCACCCCGAAGATCGAGGAGAACAGCCACAAGTTCCGGCCGCTCGGCCTGGGCTACGCGAACCTCGGCGCGCTGCTGATGTCACGCGGCCTGGCCTACGACTCGGACGAGGGGCGCAACTTCTCGGCGGCCGTGACCGCGCTGATGCACGGCGAGGCGTATCGCCAGAGCGCCGTCGTGTCGCGCGACCATGGCGGCCCGTTCCTCGAATACCCCATTAACGAGAAGCCGTTCCTGCGGGTGATCAGGAAGCATCGGGACGCGGCCTACAAGATCCCCTCGAAGGGCGTCCCCGAGTCGATGCTGGCCAACGTCCGCCAGCTGTACGACGAGACGCTCGAGCTCGGCACCCAGCACGGCTATCGGAATGCCCAGGTCACCGTGCTCGCGCCGACGGGGACGATCGCATTCATGATGGATTGCGACACCACCGGCATCGAGCCCGACATCGCGCTGATCAAGTACAAGAAGCTCGTCGGCGAGGGCTTCCTCAAGATCGTCAACCAGACCGTGCCGGCCGCCCTGCGCAAGCTGGGTTACACGGCGGACCAGGTCGAGGGGATCCTTGCCCACATCAACGAGCGCGAGACGATCGAGGGCGCGCCCGGTCTGAAGCCCGAGCACCTGCCGGTCTTCGACTGCGCGTTCAAGCCGGTCAACGGCGAGCGGTCCATCCACTACATGGGCCACGTCCGGATGATGGGCGCCGTCCAGCCGTTCATCAGCGGCGCGATCAGCAAGACCGTGAACATGCCCGAGGCGGCGAGCGCCGAGGAGATCGAGCAGGTCTACCTCGAGGGCTGGAAGCAGGGCCTCAAGGCGATCGCGATCTATCGCGACGGCTCGAAGCGCAGCCAGCCGCTGTCGACCGGCAAGAAGAAGGACGAGGGCACGGCCGCCGACAAGGCGACGATCGAGCAGCTGACGAATCAGCTCACGGCCGCCCAGGCCGAGGCCGCGGCGCCCCATCGCCGGCGCCTGCCATCCGAGCGGACCGCGCTCACCCACAAGTTCGACATCGCCGGTCACGAGGGCTACATCACGGTCGGCCTCTATCCCGACGGTCAGCCGGGCGAGATCTTCCTGAAGATGGCCAAGGAAGGCTCCACCGTCAGCGGCCTGATGGACAGTTTTGCCACCACCGTGTCGGTGGCGCTCCAGTACGGCGTGCCGCTGCGCGACCTGGTGAACAAGTTCGCCCACGTCCGGTTCGAGCCCAGTGGCTTCACCGGCAACAGCGAGATCCCGATCGCCAAGTCGATCGTCGACTACATCTTCCGGTGGCTGGGTTCCCGGTTCCTGTCGCCGGACGAGAAGGCCTCGCTGGGCCTGATCGATCGGTCGGCGATCGTCGACGAGGCTCCGTCTGGGGCGGTCGTCTCACCGACGGCCGCCCCGGCCAGCCCGGATCCGTCCGGGTCAGGGGCTCCGTCCACGTCTGATTCCGGCTCCGGCGGATCCGCGCCGGTTGATGCGAATTCCACGGTGCAAGAGGCGTCGGGGCCTCCTCCTCCGGTCCCGGCGCCTCACTCCCCCAAGGCTGAGGCGGCCGCCTCCCCGGGGAGTGCCACCTCAGCGGTCGCCGAGGCGCCACCCTCCGAGCCCGCGCCGGCCACCGAGGGCCGCCAGGAGCTCGCCGTCATCGCCTCGAATGGCGCAGCCAACGGCCATGCCACGAATGGCAAGCCCCACGGCAATGGCGCTGGCAACGGCGGTGGCGGGATCACGCTCAACCTCGGCGGCACCAAGGTGGCCTTCGCGGCCCAGGCCGACGCCCCCAGCTGCGCCGAATGCGGCTCGATCATGGTCCGCAACGGCAGCTGCTACAAGTGCCTCAACTGCGGGAGCACCAGCGGTTGTAGCTAGACTCGTGGCGTCGGATGCGAGAGCTGTGGCGTCGGACTGCGCGACGCGCCGAGCGCCAGCGCGATGTTGCCGATCAGCCCGCCCACAAAGGCGAGACCGATCCCAAGCGGCACCACGGCACCACGATCCCCGTGACGAACGACTGGTAACCGAGAACACGCGTTGCGCGGGTGCACCGAAGGGCCCTTGACCGCCTCTATCCTCACTGAACCGGCCCGGTAGGTCCGTCGCAGGGGAGCAGCCCGAGAGGGCGCTCGCGGCGCCGGCGGCGTCAGGGAGGGAGACCTGATGGCTGTCGAGCGGCTCCAGCACGTCGGCGACGTGCGCGATCAGGCCGTCCCTCGATGCGGCCTGGCTGAGGCGTTGAGACTGGCGGGGTTCGCGCTCGCCCACGCCGCGATGTCGGTCGAGCATGGCGACGAGACGCAGACGATCGCGGTCATCGCCAGGAACGGCAGCATCCAACGGCTCACCCGGTACGCGGCGGCCGACATCGCCTCGAGTCTTCGGGCCGCCCGTGGCCACCTTGCACACGAATTGGGAGAGACCAACCAGGCGGCCCTCGCCCACTCGGGGAGCTTCCTGGTCGGCAATCGATACCGCCGCGTCCTGATCGTCGAAGTCCTGGGGCCGCACGGCGTCCTGCTCGGCCGAGTCGTGCAGCCCTACCGGCGTCGGCGCTTCCGCGTCGTGGTCCTTCGCAAGGTCCGGCGCTTCGCGGTGCTGGGCCCTCCGATCATCGATCACCTGGTCGTGGATGCACAGTCGCGAGAGCTCCAGAACGGCCTGGCCGAGGTCGAGTCAAGGATCTACTGGGGCGTGTACGACCATCCGCACGGACTCCGCCTGTTCAAGCGCCCGATGAGGTCGCGCTCGCGGCGTCGTTGAGCCATCGGGCGCCGCGGGACCGGCAGGGATCTGCCGACCTTCCGGATGACCGGGTGCTACTCCCTCAGGCTGCGAAGCACGGCGCCTGCGGCACCGCCGATCGCGATCGCGATGCTGCCGATCGGGTCGATCAGGGCAAGTCCGGCTCCGGCTAACGCTCCGGCTGCCTTGAGGATCCCGGTCAGGTCCTCGAGCGCGCCCGCGGCCTTCGACTTGTCCGGCTCGGGCTTCTTGAGCTCACCCTCCAGCCGATCGACCGCGTCCTTGGTCGCTGCCCGGTCGCTCTCGGTGAGCGGCACGGTCTTGAGCAGCTCCCGGATCGTCGCCACGTCGGCCAGTTCCTGCCGGATCTCTCCGATCGACCCGCGAGTGTCTCCATAATTCACCTGGTCGCCGCCGACGTTGTTGATCACGCCGGCGTTCTGGTTGCCGCCGAAGACGACGTTGGGTCGCTCGCGGTCGCTCATCGCCAGCGCGGCCGGCCGAGGGCCAGCGCGATATTGCCGATCACCCCGCCCACGAAGGCGAGACCGATCCCGAGCGGCAACCACGGGACCACGATCCCCGTCACGAACGACATGTCCGGCTCACCGGCCGAGCCCATGCTGCCCCAGATCGTGACGATGAACGACACCACGACGAAGAAGAACATCGCGGCGCCGATGTAGGTGAGGACCAGGCCCAGCATCACGAACACCTTCGCGATGCCGCCGGTGGCCTGGATCGCGAGGATGCCGCCGGCGTCGAACAGGTTGACCTGGTCGCCGGCAACGTTGTTGATGACGTCCGCGTCCTGGTCGCCGTCGAACCGGACGTAGCGTCCCCTGTTGCGCGTCATGAGCTTGCCTCCCTGGGCTGAGCGACCGACCGTAGGTTGAGAGCGTCTCGGAAGCGTCTTTTCTCCACGAATCAGTCGGGCAGCGCGACCGCAACCGCCGCCAGCAGGCCGCCGTCGACACGGATGTCTTCGCCGGTGATGAAGCTGGCGCGAGGGCCGGCCAGGAAGCTCACGACCTCGGCGATCTCGCGGGGCTCCGCGACGCGGCCGAGGGGATGGCTCCTGCCCCACTGATCGACGAGGGCCTGGCTCCCTTCATCCGTCCCGTCGCTGAAGCGGCGTGCCGAGGCGCGCAACATCGGAGTGTCCACCGAGCCCGGGCAGACGGCGTTCACGCGGACCCCGCGACGGGCCTCGTCGACGGCCATCGCACGGACGAAGGCGTCGACCGCTCCCTTGGTCGCCACGTACGCGATGGACGCGGTCTGTGCGACGTGTGCCTGGACGGAGGAAACGACCACGATCGACCCCTGCCCACTCCGTCGCAGATGCGGGAGCGCGGCCTGGGCGGCGAGGAACACCCCCTTGACGTTCACCGCGAAGACCTCGTCCCAGGTCTCCTCGCTGGTCTCGGCCACCGTCCCGTAGCGCTGGATCGCAGCGCACGCGATCAGCGCGTCCAGACGCCCGTACCGCTGGACCGTCGCCTCGACCGCGTCCCTGACCGATGTGCCGTCACTGACGTCTGCGGGCGCCGCGAGCGCATCGCCGCCCTTGGCACGCACGCTCTCGACCGTCTTGTCGACGAGGTCCCCGTCGATCCCGCAGACCCCGACGGACGCGCCCGACGAAGCCAGGAGCTCGACGACCGCCCGACCGATTCCGGACGCACCACCGGTCACGAACGCCACCTTGCCGCTCCACTCGCTGGGCAATTCAGTCCTCCGCGTCTTCGAGCGCCCTGATGAGGCCCTGGAGGTATCCGATCGCATGCGCCCGCCCCCTGCTGCAATAGGCCGCCGATGCCGTATCCGCCCAGGTGTCGTTGTCGCCGATCATCGCCGGCACGTGGTCGTCGATGATGAACCCGTCGAATCCCACCTTCCGAAGGCGCCGCAGAACCGCGGCCGGATCGTAGTTGCCCTCGCCGAGGAACGACTCCCGGAATGTGGGCACCACTCCCTGGACGTCGCGGAAGTGAACGTAGAAGATCTTGCCGTCGGGCCCGAACCGGTCGATGACCCGGTTCACGCTCTCTACGCCCCCCATCTCGGACACCGTGCCCAGGCAAAGGTCGAGACCCCAGGCTGGGCTGTCGCGCGACAGCTCGCGGGCCCGCTCCAGGGCCTCTGGATTGGACAGGATCCGGGCAATGCCGCCCAGCGGGACGTCGACCGGCGGATCGTCCGGGTGGACGGCAAGCCGAACACCCACGTCCTCCGCGATCGGCAGCACGGCATCGAGAAAGACGCGGTAGCTGTCCCACATCGCCTCGGCGCCGATGCGATCGGTGAGCGGCTCCGGCGGTGCCAGCTTGTACCCGGCGAGGGCGTTCCCCTCGTCGGCACGAGCTCCGTCGAAAACGGTCACCAAAGCCCCGCCGCGGCCTTGCGCGTGGAGGTCGGTGCGCCAGACGTAGGTCGGCATGAAGTGATGACCCAGCATGTGGATGCCGGCCCGACCCATGTTGCGGATCGTGGTGCGGTAGTTCTCGAGCTGCTCCTCGCGACCCGGCTTGCCCAGCAGGACCCGGTCCCAGTGCCGGTACGGAACATTCTCGAGCCCCTCGAGGACGAGGCCGGCTTGCTCGCACCGCTCGCGCAGCCGCAGGAGATCGTCGAGCTCCCAGTAGCCCCGCTCTCCCTCGAGATCGGTCGGCGCGTGGAACTGGATGCTGGAGAGTCCCAGTTGCTGGGCGAACGCGGCGATCGTCGGGTCGAACCCTTCGACGTGTCCCAGGGTCAGGCGCATCGACGAGGCGGTCATCACCACCATCGTGCCATCCCGACCCAAACGCGAGACGCCCGAGAAGGCGTTGCGAGAGTGCACCGCAGGACCCCGGACGACTACTATCCTCAGTGCACCGACACGGTCGATCCGTCGCAGGGGAGCGTCCTCGTCAAGGACGCTCACGGGCGCCGGCGGCGTCAGGAGAGGAGACCTGATGGCTGTCGAGCTGCTCCAGCACGTCAGCGACGTGAGGGATCAGGCCGCCCCTCATACGGGCGTGGCCGGAGCGCTCCGACTGGCGGGTTTCGCGCTGGCCCACGCGGCGCTGTCGATCGAGCGCGACGACAAGCTGTGCACCCTCGCGGCGGTCGCCGAGGATGGCGAGCTCAAGCGGCTCTACCGCTACCCGGCGCCGGGGCTCGAGACGAGCGTTCGAGCCGCGCTCGACCACCTGGGACGCGAGATGGTTGAGGGTACGCACGGAGCCCTCGTCTACGCCGGAAGGGTGAAGCTCGGCAAGCGGCGGACGAGCGAGGCCCTGGTGGTCGAAATCCTGGGCCCGCACGCTGTCGACCTGGGGCGCCTGGTCCAGCCGTATCGACGGCGGCGCTTCCGTCTCCCCAAGCTTGGCTACGTCAGAGGGTTTGCGATTCGAGAGCGTCCGATCGTGGACCACCTGGCCGATGAGGCTGAACCTCAGCCTCGAGAGGACCGGCCGCACGACGTGGAGTCCAGGATCTACTGGGGTGTCCATGACCACCCCGACGGAGTCCGACTGTTTCGGGACCCGATGCGATCACACTCCCGGAGCTCGACCCGCTGAATCCCCGGGCTCGATGTTGACAGGGCGTCTGGCGGTGACGAGCGCGCCGACCAGGCCACCCAGCATCCCGAGTGCGAGGTCGCCCAGGGTGTCGCCGTAGGCGGTCGCGGCCTCGGGCGAGTTGGGCACGAAGGTGACGAACTCGGCGAACTCCCAGAGGACCGCCGAGGTCACCGCGTAGGTGAACGCGAGCGTGGCGCGCACCAGCGGCGACCACGACCCGTGCCCGAGGATCAGGCCCACTCCGGCGGTCGCCAGCGCCCAGTTCACGAAGTGGTTCGCTTCGTCCCACCATTCGATCGCGTCGTACAGGTTGGCGGCGTTGCCCGCCACGTCGATGAGGAACGGCAGCCCGATCAGGATGTCGGATGCGACCGGGAACGCGATTCGGCCGCGGCCAAGAAGCCACCAGCCGACCGGGACGACCAAGAGCGCGAGCGGGTAGACGATCGCCCGTCCGGCGAATGCCTTGCCGTGGAATTGGGGCAGATCCTGGTTGAGGAGCGCGAATCCCAGCAGCGCGATCGTCCCAAACTTGGTTGCCGCGTCTGCTGCGAGGAGCGTCCTTGGACTCACGATGCACGTCCCCTCGGTGGCGACTCGTCGCGGCTCAGAATGCGCGCACGCGAGAACCCCATCATGGAGGAGCCCGATGAGCCTCGAGCGACAGGCGGCCCCTGCCCCGGAGCCCGCCCAGCCCGGCGGGGGCCTGGAGCCGGCGGTCGGCGATCACCGGCTGCAGATCCTGACCACCGAGCACTGGAGCCTGCTGGCGACGCGGTCGTTGACGTGGAACGAGTCGTTCAGCCGGGTAAGCATGTTCCTGTCCGTGCTGTCGGGCGCGATCGTCGCCCTGGCACTGGTCGCCCAGGCGGCCGATTTCCGGGGCGGCTTCCTCGCGTTCGCGATCCCGCTGCTGTCGGTCGTCCTGTTCGTGGGCCTGGCGACATTCGGCCGGGTCAGCGCCATCAACAACGAAGATTCCCTGTGGGTGACGGGCATGAACCGGATCCGGCACGGCTACCTCGAGATCGAGCCGACGCTGGGGCGGTACTTCGTCACAGGGTCGACGGACGACCTACGCGGGGCCCTCGTGACCGCAGGCTTCTTCGACGTCAACGCGGCCCCAACCGCGTTCTCGCTGGGTGCGCTCGCCCACGGGATGACCACGATCCCGGGCATGCTCGCGGTCATCGTCGGCGTGGTCGGAGGCGCGCTTGCCGCCGTCATCGCCGTCGCGCTCGGCACGTCGGAAGCGATCGCCCTCGTCGCCGGCGTCGTCGGGTTCCTCGTCGTCTTCGTCGGGCTCAGCGTGCGCGGCTACCGGACGTTCGCCAGCCTCGAGCGACACCTGAAGCCCGAATTTCCGACGCCCCGGACGGGCGATGGCCGGGGCGGACCCGAGGTCGGCGAATCCGCCTGACTGGGAGCACGAATCGACCAGAATCAACTGGACCACCCAACCCGTTGACAGCCTGCACCGGGACTATTGGGCCACCCATTGACGGGGACTCTTGACCCCCCGAGAGTCCGCCCATGACTCAGCTCGTCGCCGCTCCCACGACACCCGAATCGCCCGCCGCCGGGCGCGACGAAACCCGCGAGATGGCCGCCGCAACGGTGGTCGGGATCGGCGCCGTCGCAGCCTTCTCGGGCCTGGTCCTGCCCAACAGCGCGGCCAATGTCGCCCTGGCGACGGCCGCCCCCATCGGCCAGTTCCCACACGTCCTCGTCCTGGGTGGCGTCCTGGCCGCCGGGATGATGATCGGGGGGTTCGCCTGGGCCCTCGCGGTCGAGCGCCGCAAGCCGTGGCCTTTCGGTGATGGCCCCGCACGACGTTCGCCGAAGCTGGACGTGTTCGTCGGCCTCGTGGGCATGATGGTCGCGACGGTCGCGGCGACCCTGTACTGGCCGGCGCGTGGTCTGTTCGACACGGCCGATCCTGCGATCGCCATGACGGTCAGCCTGCCCGCGAACCTCGGCCGCACCTTGATCGCCGGCATCCTCGGCTACTGGGTCGCCCCGGCGCTCCTTCGCCTGGCGCGGGGGATCGTCGACCAGGTCTTCGAGCCCGCCGAGAGCCCGGCCACGGCTGCATCCCAGACGTAGCGACTCCTCGGCCGGATCCCGCCGCACCGACTACCGGTGCCCGAACCGGCGACCTCGCCCTCGCCAAGGACAGGATTCTCTAGTCCCCGAACGCCGCGGCCGGGAAGAACGGATCCCTGGTGCCGGCCTCCGCGTAGGCCTTGAGCCGGAGGATGATCTGCGCCCATGCAGGGGTGACGATCGGGATCACCGGGTTGTCCGGGTCGTAGTCGCGGTGA
>DATBLH010000026.1:0-10575 GCA_036555445.1 Candidatus Limnocylindrales bacterium | reverse complement strand
GGTCGAGTCGCCGCCCACGGTCGCGGAGACCGCCCGCCGGCTGCGCGAGGAGCCGGGCAGCATGGCCTGGATCGGCCTGTTCCGACCGGCGGAGTCGCAACTGCTGCCGGTCGCCGATGAGTTCGGGCTCCACGAGATCGCGGTCGAGGATGCGATCGTCGCCCACCAGCGACCCAAGCTCGAGCGCTACGGCGACACCTTGTTCGTCGTCTTGCGGGCAGCCACCTACCTGGACAAGCAGGAGGAGGTCGAGTTCGGCGAGATCCACGTGTTCGTGGGCCCGAACTTCGTGCTCACCGTCCGTCACAGCCGGACGCCGGACCTGGCTGCCGTCCGCCACCGGATGGAGGAGGACGCGGAGCTCCTCGCGCGGGGTCCGGAGGCGGTCCTGTACGCGATCCTCGACAGCGTCGTCGACGGCTACGCGCCGGTGGTCGCCGGTCTCCAGAAGGACATCGAGGAGATCGAGATCCAGGTGTTCCGTGGCGATCCCACCGTCTCGCGGCGGATCTACGAGCTGTCCACCGAGGTGATCGAGTTCCAGCGTTCCACCCGTCCGTTGCTGGTGATGCTGGAGGGGCTGGCCTCCGGGTTCGAGAAGTACGGGACGGACGAGGAGCTGCAGCGTTACCTGCGCGACGTCGCCGACCATGCGACGACGGTGGTGGAACGGGTGGCCGGGTTCCGCCAGAACCTGACCGACATCCTGACCGTCAACGCCACCCTCGTGAACCAGGCCCAGAACGAGGAGATCAAGCGTCTCACGGAAGCGAGCTTCGACCAGAACGAGGAGGTGAAGCGGGTGTCGGCGTGGGCGGCGATCCTGTTCGCCCCGACGCTCATCGGGACCGTGTACGGGATGAACTTCGACACCATCCCCGAGCTCCACTGGGCGCTCGGCTATCCGTTCGCACTCGGCCTGATGGTGCTCACGAGCGTGAGTCTCTGGCTCCTGTTCCGGGCTCGCGGCTGGTTGTAGCCGTTGCCCGCGCGCGGCCGCCGAACGCACGTTGCGACCGCGCTCGGTGGAGGGCCGTTGATCCTCTCCCAGGCGCCGGGCGTGCGTGCCGAGCATGTCGTGGTTCGTCGACGCCCGTGGGTGCATTCGACGCATGCGGAACCGATGGACGAGGTCCCTCACCAGCCGCGTCGTCGACGCAGGGCCGGGTCGCGCGGGTAGGCGGCGGGCGTCCTGCCCCGCTTGGTGACCACCACCAGGCGGTGGTCCTCGGCCCCGCGGAATCCGGACGAACGCACCTCGATCCTGCCGCCGCCCATTGCGGCCAGCGCGCGTTCGGCCGGAGCGAGCTCGGCGTCGACCGCCGGTCCCTTCCAGGCGACGACGAGACCGCCGAGCTCGAGCAGCGGGAACGCGAGCTCGATCACCTCCGCCAACGACCCGATCGCCCGCGCCGTGACCGCCGGCCACCGCTCCCGGTGCTCCGGGTCCCGGGCCAGCTCCTCGCCGCGGACACCGAGGGCGCGCACCTGGTCCGCCAGACCCAGGGCGTCGATGGCGGTCCGCATGAACCCGGCCTTCTTGGCGATCGAGTCCACGAGCAGCGCCTCTGCCGGCAGCGCAATCGCGAGCGGCAGGCCCGGATAGCCCGCGCCGCTCCCCAGATCGACGAAGCGTGAGACACCGGCCGCGTGGAGCACTGGGATCGCCGCCAGGCTGTCCGCGACGTGGGCGACCCCGATGCCGGCCGGATCCCGGATCGCCGTCAGGTTGATCGCGTCGTTCCACGCCAGCAGCAGGCGGACGTGGTCGTCGATCCGTCCCCGGTCGTCCGTCGCCAGGCTGACCCCGAGCGACGCGAGTGCCGGCTCGAGGCCGGCCGCATAGGCCGGAGGGAGCGGCGGCAGGCCATGGACGCGCGTCGGGAGCGGTTCTCGCTGACGGCTCAGGCAGCCCTCCTCGGGTCGTACCGGCAGTCGTCGGTGAGAGCCACTCCCGTCGTCGTGCGTCGCACCTTGGGTCCGGTCGGTCTTCCGTGGCTCGTCCGGTTCACGGCCGGGTTTCCCCGAGCCCCTCGCGGGCCACGTTACCCTCCACTGGGGGACCTGGTGCGGATGCCGGACACTACGACCAGCACCCGAGGGTGTCAACGCGGTTATCCACGAATCCACCGTCCCCGGGCCAGGTTGTGGATAAGGACGCCCCTGGTCAGGCGACCGACGGCTCGACCCGATCGTCGTCGACGTCGTCTCCCGGTCGCAGGCGCGTCGGCTGCCGCCGCCGGGCGGTCTCGGTTGTCCCCGAGGTCTCGGCTCCGGCCCGGCGCACGATGGCGCGCTGACCGAGCCGCTTCTCCTCGCCGCCCAGGGCGTCCTGGATCGCGGCATCGATGGCGTCGCCGGTCGCACCCGACGGACCGGGCAGCGCCAGGACGAAGCTCGAGCCACCACCCGGGACCGACGACACGTCGAGGGCGCCGCCCATCGCGCCCGCCAGGTCCCGGGCGATCGGCAGGCCGAGCCCGGTGCCAGCGACGCGGTCGTGGGCCGCGAGGCGCTGGAACGGCTCGAAGATCCGCGCCCGGTCGGCGGGCTCGATGCCGGCGCCCTCGTCCCGGACGCAGATCAGCGCGACCGGCCCGGCGAACCACGCGACGAGCTCGACCGTCGTGCCGGCCGGCGAGAACTTGAGGGCGTTGCCGATCAGGTTCGTGATCACCTGCTCGACCCGTCGACGATCGGCGGTGGCCGTCCTGAGCCTCGGTGGCAGCTCCGCCCGCAGGCCGATCCCGCGATCGAGCGCGATCGGTTCCAGTGCCTGGGCGACGCGTCCGGCGGCCTCGGCGACCGAGAACGGCGCGATCTCCAGGCGGAGCGTGCCCGACTCGATCCGGGAGCGGTCCAGCAGGTCGGAAACGAGGCCGGTGATCGTGTCCACGATCCCGCGGCTCCGCTCGAGGAAGTCGCGCTCCACGGCGGGGTCGTCCACGTCGCCGGCCAGGATCAGCTCGAGGTAGCCGGCCAGACCGGTCAGCGGCGTGCGCAGCTCGTGCGCGACGATGGAGACGAAGCGCCCCTGCTGCTCGTCGCGTGCCCGGAGCTCGGCAAGCTCTCGTTCCGTTGCCAGCTGCGCGCTGACGAGCGTCAGCGCCACGCCGGCATGCCGCGCCAGCTGTGGCGGCAGACGATTCGCAACGCCTGCAGCCGCTCGCTCATCGGCGAAGTCGAAGCCGAGCACGACCTCCCCCGCCGACGGCACGGGGACCAGCGCGTAGTGGTGTTCGGTCGACTGGCGGCTCCGTCCCCGGCGCATGCCGGGGTCGCCCACGACGAATGCGACCTGGGCCCTGGGCGCGGCGGCACGCTGGGCACGACTCCGCGGGGCCCACGCATCCAGCCAGGAGGCGAGCGCCTCGGCCTCGGCGGGATCCTCGTGCGGTGCCACGGCGACGGCGACCCGGCGCTCGGGATCGCCGGCGACCACGGCGGCACGGCGAGCGCCCACCGTTTCGGCCACCAGGCCCAGCAGACCAGCGAGCCGCGCCTCGGGGGCCGTGTCGGCCGCCAGGATGTCCAGCGACCGGGCAAGGAGGACGGTCTCGATGTGCGCGTGACGATCGGCGGCGCGTCGATTCCTCCGCCGTCGCTCGGCGAATGGCGGCGGCGCGGTCATCGTGGGTGGTTCGACACCGGGCCTGCCCGGGCGCGATCCGCTCATCCACTCCTCGGGCACGGGTCACTGGCGAGGCGCACGGGGCAAGGCGTTCTGCACCGGGCGTCTTGCCCGAATCGTGCCGTCCGGGCGTCGGGCCCCGGTATCCCCCATGCAGCCTGTGGTGTTGCCCCGGAAGTACCCTCCCGAGACAGGACCGTTACGCTCCCCGGGCACCCGCTCTCACCGGCCGGCCCAGGGTGCGTCGGACGACGTCGATGACCTCGTCCACGTACTGGTCGGCCTCCCCGCGTGCTGCCGCGGTCCGGACGCACCCGGAGACGTGGTCCTCGAGCACGAGCACCGAGAGCGCATCCACGGCCGCCCGGAGAGCCGCCGTCTGCTGGAGGATGTCGATGCAGTACTCCTCGCGCTCGATCATCCGCGCGATCCCCCGGACCTGGCCCTCCATCCGCGACAGGCGGCGCACCAGTTGCGCCTTGTCCTTGGAGTAGCTGTGACGGAAGTGGTCGGGGGCGGCTTTCTTGCGCGTGGTGGCGCGAGCGAGGGCGCGTTCCGCTGTGGCCATGCCTCGATGATACCCCCGGGGGGTATGGCGTCGCAATCCGGCCATCGACCGCGTAGACTCACAGCCGATGGATCGACGCGCCCGATCGCTGCCCGCCGCGTGACCTCGGTCGGCCGCGATCCCGTCCCGGCAGGGCCGCTGCCGTCGTTTGCCCACGCGAGCGAAGCGGAGATGGCCCGCATCCTCGACTTCTACGCGGTCCGTTGGGAATACGAGCCCCACACGTTTCCGATCCTGTGGAGCCTCGACGGGTCCGTGGTCGAGAGCTTCGCCCCCGACTTCTATCTCCCCGACCTCGACCTCTACCTCGAGATGACCACCCTCAAGCAGCGTCTCGTGCGCAAGAAGAATCGGAAGTTGCGCCGGCTGCGAGAGCTCTATCCGGATCTCCGGATCAAGCTGTTCTACGCGCGCGACTTCCGAATGCTGATGCTCAAGTACGGCAAGCTCGCGCTCCTCGATACCCTCTCCGGCACGCCCGGCCAGGTGGTTCCCGCGCGCGTCGCCGAGCCGGCCGCTGGGATTCTGGC
This sequence comes from Candidatus Limnocylindrales bacterium, assembly GCA_036555445.1. GTDB lineage: Bacteria > Chloroflexota > Limnocylindria > Limnocylindrales > CSP1-4 > DATBLH01. The sequence continues at coordinate 5,846 of DATBLH010000026.1, read as the reverse complement.
TGCCGCCACCGAGGCCGCTGCAAGCGAGGCCGAGGCGCTCCTCGACAGCCCGCCGGCGCCGGCGCCGGAACCCGTTCCGGCCGTGCTGCCACTCGCCCGGGCCGCGGCGGGTGCGCGTCCGCTGGCCGGCGCCGCCCGCCCTCGCCGCCGGCGGCGTAGCCACCGGGCCCCGGGTGGGCCGGCGACCCGTCGATGAAGACCGTTGCCGACCTTGCGGCCGACATCGGTGAGGTGCTCCTGACCGAAGAGGAGCTGCGAGCGAAGGTAGCCGAGCTCGGTGCGCGGATCGGTGCCGACTACGCGGGACGGGAGCTGACGCTCGTCTCGGTGCTCAAGGGATCGCTGCCGTTCATGGCCGACCTCATGCGCGAGATCCCGATCCCGGTCCGGATCGATCTCATGGAGGTGAGCTCGTACGGTGGCACCGCCACCGAGTCGTCGGGCCTGGTCCGGATCCTCAAGGACCTGTCCGCCTCGATCGAGGGCGCCGACGTCCTCATCGTCGAGGACATCATCGACACCGGGCTCACGCTCAACTACCTGGTCCGCTACCTGAAGGGCAAGAAGCCGGCCACGCTCCGCATCTGCACCCTCCTCGACAAACCGGCACGCCGGCTGGTGGAGATCCCGGTGGACTACATCGGGTTCACGATCCCCGATCGGTTCGTGGTCGGCTACGGCCTCGACTACGGGGAGCTGTACCGGAACCTCCGCTTCGTGGGCGTCCTCCGCCCCGAGGTCTACACCGAGCCCGCCTGACGTGCATCGGCGACCGCTCGGACGCGGGCGGACCCTTGCTGCCGCGGGCGCGCTGATCATCCTCGTCGGATGCGTGCTGCCGTGGTGGCGCCTGGGCGGAGCCGACGGAATCCCTCCGATCGGCGGCAATGCATTCGAGGGGTCGGGGATCGTCGTGTTCCTGATCGCTGCGGCGACGCTCGCCCTCCTGACCCTGCCCTACGCCGCCGGGGACCGCCCGCTCGAGATCCGCTGGCTCGCCTATCTGCTCCTCGTTCTCGCCGGCTGGATCGGACTCGGGCTGCGGCTGCTCGACTTCATCCTCGACGAGCCGAACGCGATCTTTCCCGACCGCGCGCCCGGTCTGTGGCTGGCGGCCGCCGGGCTGGTCGTCCTCTCCCGCGCGGTGTACGACATGGCCCACGAGCCGCTCCGCCGCTGACCGAGCACGGTCGGTGGCTCACGGAAGCGATCGGATCATCCCGCCGTCCACGGCCACGATCGAACCCGTGACGTAGCCGGCCGCCGGCGAGAGCAGGAACGCGCTCACGCGTCCGACGTCGGACGGATCGCCATAGCGGCCGAGAGGGATTCGCTCGATCGTCTCGCGCCGGACCTGATCAACGCTCGTCCCGGCCGCCTCCGCACGGCGCTCATCGAGCCACTTGATGCGGTCGGTGGAGATCCTGCCCGGCGCCACGCCGTTGATCCGGACCGGCGCGATCTCGGCCGCGAGGGTCTTGATCAGGCCCGCGAGTCCGGGGCGGAGGACGTTGGATGTCGTGAGAGCCGGGATCGGCTCACGCACCGAGCTCGAGAGGACGATCAGGATCGAAGGGTCCCGGCCGGCCCGAAGGTGGGACATCGACTCGCGGATGAGTCGGATGGCGGCATACAGGACGCCGTCGATCGCCGTAGCCCAGGTCGCCTCGTCCAGCTCCTCGAACCGTCCACCGGGTGGCCCGCCCGAGTTCACGACCAGGAGGTCGAGCCCGCCGAGGGCGGCGACCGTTTCGGCCACCGCCGTCGCGGGGCCGTCCGGGTTCGACAGGTCCACGCCCACGGCGGTGGCACCCAACTGCCGCGCGCGCTCGTCGAGTCGATCGCTCTGACGAGCGGCGATGGCCACGCGAGCTCCCTCGGCCGCGAGGACCGTCGCGATCCCCGCCCCGAGGCCACTGCTGCCGCCACCCACCAGTGCTCGCGCGCCGGTCAGCCCAAGGTCCATCCCGCCCTCCCATCGGTGCGTCGAATCATTGTCGCCGTCGCCGGGCCGTCTTCATGCGCGGATCGCGCTCAATAGCCCGACTCCGAGCGCGATCGTGATCACACCCGCGACCTGCGTCCGTGCCAGTCGCTCCCGGAACAGGACGAACGCGACGATCGCGGCAATCCCGCCGAACTGGGCCGCCAGGACCGATGCGATGGCGATGCCGTCGCGGGCGCCGAGCGCCAGTGACACCGTCCCCGCCACCTCCGCGATCGCGACGACGACCACCAGCGTGGCGGCCCGCCGGGTCAGCCACAGCCGACCCACCACCGCGAGCGGCAGCGCGATCATGAGCGAGCCAAACACGCGCGCCGGGAGCACGGCCCAGGCAACGGGGACGGCCGAGCCGAGCCAGCCCGTGAGGTAGAGGTTGATGCCGAACATCGCGGCCCCGGAGATGGCGAGCAGGACCGCCCGCGAATCGGCGTCGGAGGTGGCCTCCTCGCCCGGACCGCGACTCGCGAACACGATCCCGACGCTGATCGCGGCGAGGATCGCGAGGGCCGCCGGCGCGACCTGCTCGCCGGCCCCGATCGCGATTGCCGCCGCGATCGCACCCTCGGTCGAGAGGATCGGGGCGATGACGGCAACCTTCCCCAGCCGGAGCGCGCCGTAGGCGAGCAGGAGTCCCAGGACGTTGGTCACGCCGCTCACTCCCATCGCCGTCACCACCGACGGCGTGAACTCCGGCCACGGCCCCGCGAGCGACGGCGGGAGCGTGATCAGCAGCCCAACGATCATCACCCACGCGAGCGCGGTCGCCGGACCGAGGATCCGTGTCGAGCGCGATGAGCACAGCGTGGACGTCGCCCAGGCGACCGCGGCCCCGAACCCGCCCAGGATGGCGATCACGGGGCGGGCGGTGGGCTGAGCCAGATCGTTGGGATGTAGTTGTCCGGCGCGCCGAAGCTGCCCACGGCCACGAACCCGGCCGGACCCAGGGCCACTCCGAGCATCTCGCCCTGGTTGAGGGCGGGGTTCATCGGGGACTGGGTCCAGGCGCGACCGTCTCGGGTCGACCAGCTCGAGGCGACGCCGTATTGCACACCCACGAAGTTGCCGACCCCGAGCAGCCCGTCCGGGGTGGCGACGACATCGGTCATCCGGATCTTGCCGCCGTCGTAGAGACGGGACGCCTCGCGCGGTGCCCGGTCCCAGGCCCGGCCATCCGCCGACAGCCAGGCCACGGCCTCGCGTTCGTCGAGATCCGAGCCGACCGCGACCAGCGTCGCGTCGGGCAGCGTGGCGAGGCCGCTCGCCAGGCCCGCGGCCAGTGCCGGGTCGTCGACTCGCTGCCACCGCCTGCCGTCGGCGGATCGCCAGGCCACCGAGCCCGTCGAACGCTGCCCGGTGCCAAGCCGGCCGATCGCGACATACCCGGCCGGGACCCGAGCGATCGCGGTCACCTCGCCCTCCGCGAACCCGTCATCGTCGGCGACCGGATCCCAGCTCGACCCGTCGGCGGATCGCCAGAAGCGGGCGCGCCGCTCGAACAGCTCGGGCCCGACCGAGCCACCGGCGATGAGGCCGTCCGGTCCTGCCATCACCGTCGTCATCCGCTCCCGGTCGTCGGAAGCCCCGAGCCTGGCAACCGTTGCAGCCTGCCATGTCGTGCCGTCGGCCGAGACCCAGGCGGCCGGCGCCGATCCGGAGCGCCCCACGGCCACCACTCGACCGTCCGTCGCCTGCGCGACGTCGACCGCGAACGCGGCCGTGCCTTCATCGACCCGGTCGAGGCGCCAGGTTCCGCCGTCGCTCGAGGTCCAGGCCAGCGCATGCCACTCGCCGTCGATCGCGACATACCCGACGGCGGTGAGACCGGCCGGGCCCACCGCCACGTCCTCCACGATCGCCTGGCCGGGGAAATGGCCAGGGTGCCCCGCGGTGCCTGGGCCACTCGGTGCCCGGGAGTCGCTGGGGACCTCCGGGAACGCTTCGGCCGGCCGCTCGACACTGGCCTTGGACCACGTGAGTCCGGGGATCGCTGACGGGGAAGGCAGGGATGCGGGCGGCGAGGGCCGGGATACCGATGGGCTGCTTGTCATCGATCCGGCTGCACTCGGTGACGCGGATCTCGCGCAGGCGCCGACGAGAACCGTGCCGGCCAGGCACACGATGACCGTGCGGGATCGACGGGAACGCACCCCCAGAGTCTCCGCGACCGGCGGCGGTCGCGGCAAACGGTCCCGGGCCGTCGTTCTTCAGTCTGCGGTGCGAGCGGTCGAGGCACCCAGGTCGATGATGTGGACGTCGACCGCGAACCAGCGGGTCACGGCGCGGCCGAGGGCGCGATAGCGGAACACGTATCGACCGTCCGTCCACGACGTCGCGGCCGGTTGGCGAGCCTGCTCCGGCGCATACATCGCGCCGAACTCGATCGGTCCCCCGGACCGTGGTCGGAGCTGTCGGACCGCGAACAGCGAAGGTTCGCCACCATCGATCCGCCACACCGTGACGACCGCCGGCGATGACGGTTGCTCCGGCCCCACCGCCGGCGCGCAGAACCCGAGCTCGGGAACGGAGTCGGCGAAGACTGGGGACGCGGGAATGCCGGGATCGGTGGGGACGGTGGCTGCGACCGGCTCGATGGCCCTCCACACGCGGACGACCTGCTCACCCCATCGCTCCACGGTCGCCACGCGCCACGAGCCGGGCTCGAAGCAGTAGTCCGTGGCGACCTTCGATGCCGGGCTGGGCGTGGGAGGAGGCGTGCGTCGCTCGTCGCTGGGCGGTTGTGCCGCGGTCGCGCGCGCGGCGGGCGCGGGTTCGGCCGTCGGTGCGCCCCAGGGCTTGAGGACGGCGACGAGAAGGATGGCGCACGCACCGAGCACCAGCCGGCGGACCGCGTTCGGAGCCCTGCCCCCGCCGACAGGCTGGAGGTCGATGACGCGTTCCGGTTCGGTCGTCGGGTCTGGCCTGATCATGGCCTGGACGGCGAAGCCTACGCCGTGCCTGTTGGGGCCGTCAGTCCTCGCCGAGGTAGGCCTTGCGGACCATCTCGTTGGTCACGAGCTCCGAGGCGGGTCCGGTCAGGACCACCTCGCCGGTCTGGAGGACATAGCCGCGATTCGCGATCGAGAGCGCCTGGAGCGCGTTCTGCTCGACGAGCAGGATCGTCGTCCCCTGCTCGTTGATCTCCTTGATCGTCGCGAACACCTGCTGGACGAGGATCGGCGACAGCCCGAGCGACGGCTCGTCGAGGAGGAGGACGCGTGGCCGCGACATCAGGGCCCGGCCGATGGCCAGCATCTGCTGCTCGCCGCCGCTTAGCGTGCCGCCCAGCTGCACGGAACGCTCGCGGAGGCGTGGGAACAGCTCGAACACCCGCTCCATGTCCGGGGCGAGGTCGGCCTGCGGTCGCGTGAACGCGCCCATCTGGAGGTTCTCGACGACCGACAGCCGCGAGAAGATCCGGCGTCCCTCGGGCGCCTGTCCGATCCCCCGAGTGACCAGCTGATGCGCCGCTGTCCGGGAGATGTCGTCGCCCTCGAAGGTGACAGTCCCGTGGCGTGGATGAAGGATCCCGCTGATCGTCTTGAGCGTGGTCGTCTTGCCGGCTCCGTTGGCGCCGATGAGGGTCACGATCTCGCCCGCATGAACCACGATCGAGACGCCCTTGAGGGCGTGGATGTGGCCGTAGTACGTGTGGACCCCGTCGAGCTGCAACATGCCGTCGCCCGCCGCAACGCCGTTGCCGGTCATGCGGCGGGTGTCCCGAGATAGGCTTCGATGACCTTCGGATCGCGCCGGACCTCGTCCGGCGTTCCCTCGGCAATCTTCTCGCCGTGATCCAGGACCGTCACCCTGTCGCTGATCCCCATGACGACCCGCATGTCGT
>DATBLH010000101.1:0-18797 GCA_036555445.1 Candidatus Limnocylindrales bacterium | reverse complement strand
GTCGCCGGGTCGTTGGCGTCGACCTGGGTCCCGGAGGCACGGACGATCGCCATGACGTGGGCGAAGATCGCCTCGTCGAAGTCGATCCCGCCGAGCCGCTCCATCCCCTCGGGACGCCCGAGCTGCTCGAATCCCGCGTCGGTCTTGCGCAGGATCGTGGCGTCGAACGTGCCGCCCCCGAAGTCGTAGACGGCGATCACCTCGCCGGTCGGGACGCGCTCCTGGAGCGCGTAGTGGACGGCCGCCGCCTCGGGTTCGGTGATCAGCTCGATCGGGCCGATGTCGGCCTGCCGGACGGCCTGCCGGAGGAGGTCGATCTTGTACGCGCCATAGCTGGCCGGATGACACAGCGCGATCGCGTCGGGTGGCCCGCCGAGCTGCTCGCCGACCTTGGCGACCAGGCTCCGGAGCAGGTGGCCGGTCAGCGCCTCGGCGCCGTAGGGGGTCCCACCCAGGATGATCGGCGTGGGATCCCCGAGCCGGCGCTTGAACTCGCGCGCCGTGCGCATGGGCTCGGAGAGCGCGCGGCGCTCCGCCGAATCGCCCGTCAACACCTCGCCGTCGGCGCGCAGGACCACGACCGACGGCACGGTCGCGGCGCGCTCACCGAGCTGGAAGATCTCGAGCCGATCGCCACGCGCGGTCGCGGCCGCCGAATACGTCGTACCGAGGTCGATCCCGAGCGAGTACGCCATCGAGCTCCCCTGGCGCAGGCGACCGGGAACGGCCGCCCCTCCTCGGGCGAAGCGTACACTCCGCGTCGCCCAGGGAGGGATGAGCGGGTGTCACCCATCGGCGCGCCAGCGGTTCGCGACCCGGTCGACGACGGCCTGGGCGCCGGCACGCGCTCGTCGTCGGTCGAACTGCTCCTGGAGGAGCTCGCACGCCTGTCAGAGGCCCGGGGTCGCGCCGATCTCGCCGCACGTCTCGAGGACGCCCGACGTCGCGTCGCCCGGACCGAGACGATCGTGTGCGTCGTCGGCGAGTTCAAGCAGGGCAAGAGCGCCCTGATCAATGCCCTGCTCGGCGAGCCGGTCTGCCCGGTGGACGACGACCTCGCCACGGTTGCCGTGACCATGGTCCGATACGCGGACGCTCCCGGTGCGACCGTGCGGCGGCGCGACGCGGACGGGCTGGTCGTGGAGGCGGTTGCCCCCGATTCCCTCCCGGACTGGGTGACCGAACGGGCCAACCCGGACAACCGCCGCAACGTCGAGCTGGTGGAGGTCGGCCTCCCGAACCCATTCCTGGCGCAGGGGATCACGCTCATCGACACACCCGGCGTCGGCGGTCTCAACGCAGCCCATGCCGTGGCGACCCTTGCGTTCCTGCCCCTGGCCGATGCGCTGATCTTCGTGACCGACGCCTCAGCCGAGCTGAGTGGCCCCGAGATGACCTTCCTGGCCAGCGCCCGGGAGGCAGGCCGGCCGGTGATCGTGGGTTTCACGAAGATCGACCTGTACCCCGAATGGCGGCGGATCCGCGAGATCAACGAACAGCGGCTGGCGGCTTCCGACGGCGACCTGCCGATCTATGCCCTCAGCGCGGTCCTCCGCCTCGATGCGCGCGGCGTGGAGGACGACGACCTGGTCGCCGACAGCGGATTCCCGCCGCTCGCCAGGGACCTCCTGGGCGATGTCAGCGACCGGGCCAAGGGCGCATCGCTGGCGGCGGCGGTCGACGAGACGGTGACGGCGGTTCGTCTGCTCCGGGAGCCGCTGGCGACGGAGCTGGAGGCGATCGAGCACCCCGAGGACGCCGAGCGACTCGCCGCCGAGCTGGATGCCGTCCGCGAGCGGCTCGCCGACCTCGCCGGTGCTAGTGCGACCTGGTCGGCCCGCCTCGACGACGAGTTCGCCGGGCTGCGGTCGCGGGTCGAGTTCGCATTCCACGGGCACCTGCGCCACGTCGTCCGCGACGCGCACAACGAGATCGACGGCCTGGATCCGGCGAAGGACTGGACGAAGATCAGCGAACACGTCCAGCAGCAGGTCGCCGGAGCCGTCAGGGTCGCGTTCGAGGCGACGAGCGAGGGCGTGCAGTCGATCCAGGAGACGATCGCGGACCTGCTGGCCGACGAGCAGCTGGGGCTCGACGAATCCGCGCACCCGAGCGTCGACGTGTCCGCGATGTGGCAGCCGGGTCAGACATTCACCGGCCCAAGGCGGACCGGTCTGGGCGCTGGCTTCGCGCTCCTCGCCGGAGCCACCGTCGGCGTCGAGGTCCTGGGGATGGTCGGCCTCCTCCTCGGGACCGCGCTCGTCGGACCGGCGCTGCTGGGCGCCACCGTGTTCTTCGGTGGCAAGGAGATGCTCGAAGAGCGCCGCCGCAGGCTTGCCGACCACCGCCAGGAGGCCCGGACGTTCGTGACCACGTTCGTGGACAACGTGCAGTTCGAGGTCGACGGCCGGCTTGCCGGGCTGATCGGAGACGTCCAGGCGCGAATGCGAGCCGAGTTCGGAGCACGGATCCAGGAGCTGATCCGGACGACGCAGGATGGCGCGGCCGGGCTGGAATCCACCATCCGCAGCACCGAGGAGGAGCGGGATCGGAGGCGAGCCGAGCTCAGGGTCGAGCTCGACGGCCTCGAAGGACTGCGCGAACGCGCCGACGCGCTGCGAGAGCCCCCGACGCGAGCCCCCGACTGACGACGCCGCCCGGGTGCGCTACCTCGGGCATCGGCCGGTCCCCCACTCCGCCGTCTCTGTTGACGGGATCCGGAGCGCCCGGCCCACGACGAACCGGATCCGCGCGATCGCCGCGTCCGTGAGATGCGACGGGTAGCGCGGCGGCGAGAACACGTAGCCGTCCACCAGTCTCGGCTTGACCCGATCGGCCAGCTCCGCGATTCCCCGGATCGCCGACGGCTTGAGCGTGGTCCACAGCGAGTCGCCCGCGATGTCCAGCAGTTCCGGCAGCCGCGGCAGCAATGTCGCGGGATCGAGCTGGCGACGCAACGCCACCAGGACCAGCTGCTGGCGGCGCATCCGGCCGTAGTCCGAGTCCTGGTGCCTCGACCTCGCGTAGGCGAGCGCCCGCTCGCCGGCCATCCGTTGGCAGCCGGGCCCGATGTCGAGCGTGGTGAGCGCGCCGTTCGAGAGCGGATACATTCGGTCGACGAGGCGCTCCGGGACGTCGATCCACAGGCCGCCGACCGCGTCGACCAGGCGGACGAAGCCACGCAGGTTGACGACCACCATTCCGTCCAGCCGCTGGTGAACGAGCTCCTGCACCGCGCCGGCCACGGCACGCAGCCCACGAGTCTGCCCGCCCGGGAAGTCGCGCGGATGACCCGTCGCGTACACATACAGGGCGTTGAGGAGACCAGGGAAGCGGCCGTTCGGCACCGCGCCCGCGCTCTCGGGTGCGAGGGGTACGCCGACCAGATTGCGGGGAATGCCGAACAGGGCGGCTCGGCCGGTCGCCACGTCCACGCTGAGCACGATCATCGTGTCCGTGCGCAGAGACCATCGGTCGGGACCGGCATCACTGCCGATGAGGAGCAGGTTGAGCCGGCCGTCCCGCGCCCATCCGGGACGGGGTCTGGGTGTTGGATCGGGAGTCAGCGCCGGGCTCGAGGAGGGCGACGATGATGCCGGACTCAGCGAGGGCGCCTGGGGCGGAGTCGGCAAGGGCGTGGCGGGCGCAGATGGGAGCACTGCCTGATCGTCGTCGTCGAAGCCGGGCTCGGGGATGATTCCGCCGTCGATCTCGGACGGCGCGAAGACCTCGGTGACGGCCGCCGCGGTCCGGTAGCCGAGGACGCCGACTGCCGCGTGGCCCAGGGTCGCAGTGACCATGGCAACGAGGAGAGCGCCGGCGGAGAGGGTGCGGGCGATCCGCCCGGGTGTCGCCCGCCGCACCGCCACGAGCTGATAGGCATCGGCGATCGCGAACGCGTGATAGCCGAAGACCGCGAGATTGAGAATGACCAGCCCGACGGCGAACTCACGAGCAGCGAACAGCTCGAGCAGCGTCGTCGGAGCCTGGAGTGCGACGGTCGCGGTGCCGACCGCGATCCCGATCGCCGGAAGCGCGAGAAGCGCGGCTCGCAACCGCCGGCCGGCCAGGAGCTGGCCGAGGCCGGGCAGGATCAGCGACAGCCAGGCGGCCGAGCCCGGCGTCACGAGGCGGCGGCGCACCGAGCTCGCGATCCCCCTCATTTTCTTCTCCGCCTCGTGCCACACCACGCTCGGTTGCCTGCCGAGGTGGTCATCCTCGCTGCCCGTGCCGGCCACCGAAAGGGGCCGAAGGTCACGTCCCACGGGATGGCATCAGAGGTGATCCCCGTTGCCGGCACGGCTCGACCGCCAGCAATCAGCCGACGATCCGCGCACCGCGCGCGTGACGGCGGGCCGTCTTCGGCTGCAAAGGGTCAAGTCGCCATACGGGTGCAGCGTCGTGGCGGTCGACCGCGATCCGGGCGTGATCCCGGTCGCCGCACCATGCAACGGGCCGGTCCATCGGCCGGCATCGCAAGGTGGAGGGCCTGACCATGGGCCTGATCTCGTGGATCGTGCTCGGCCTCGTCGCCGGGTTGATCGCCAATGCACTCGCCGGTGGCGGGTTCGGCCTCGTGGGCTCGATCCTGCTGGGCATCGTGGGCGCCGTGGTGGGCGGCTTCCTGGCCTCGGCGCTGGGGGTCGGCGACGTTACCGGCTTGAACCTCGGCAGCATCGTCATCGCGACCGTCGGTGCGATCATCGTGATCGTCGTGGTTCGCTCGCTCGACGGCGGTCGTCGTCGCCGGAGAGCCGTCATCTAGCGGACGGGAGCCGTCAGGGCAGCTGCGGGAACGCGTCGCCGAGGTCCGACCGAAGGATCCTGGCGTCCCCGGCAGGATTCGAACCTGCGACCCGCGGTTTAGAAGACCGCCGCTCTGTCCACTGAGCTACGGGGACGCGGACTCGGGCCCGCTTCGCCATCAAGCGATCGGCGCAGCGAGCCCGACGGGCATCCTGGTGGCCTCTTCGCCGAAGGTGGTTCGGACGGTGGGGACGGGCCGTCGCGTGGCGACGTTCCGCACACAGCCTCGGACGCCGTTCCTAGCCTACACCGGCCCCGGTCGCCACCTTGCGGGCGCAGAGCGTGAGCGACTACACTCCGCGCCCGCGGTCGGCCTCCCGATCGCCCCTCGGCGAGGACGCTGCAGCCCATGCCCACGGTCTCGTCTTCGCCCGTCGGGTCCATCGACCAGCTGGCGCTTCCAATCGGCCTGCCCGCGATCGAGATCGCTCCGGAGTGGAAGGATCAGCAGCGCCTGTGGGGCCACCCGTTTCACCCGATGTGCTCGTACCTCGCCAGCTTCCCGGCGGCGCTTGCGCACGCGTTCATCGCCCGCTACAGCCGGCCCGGCGACGTCGTCCTCGACCCGTTCTCGGGGCGCGGGACCACACCCGTGCAGGCGTCGGCCGAAGGCAGGGTCGGCGCCGGCAATGACCTCAATCCGTTCGCGTACCTGCTGACGGCAGCCAAGCTGGAGCCCCCGACCAGGCCGGAGGCGATCACCCGGCTCGCCGTGCTGCGTCTGGCCTGGGCGACGACTGCGGGCGCGTGGGAAGCATTGGCACGTCGTGTCGTGGATGCGCCGGGTGCAGCAGGGTGTCGCGTGCCCGCGGCTGGGTCCGGCCGTGGTCCCGACTCGGAGGACGAGACGGTCCCGGACGAGGTCGCGATCGCGTTCCATCCCCGGACGCTCGGCCAACTGCTCTACGTGCGATCGGCGCTCGAGCTCGAGCGCCCCGTCGACCGCTTCCTGGCCGCTTCCCTGACGGGAATCCTCCACGGCCGAAGCGCGAGCTACCTGTCCACCCTGATGCCGAATACGTTCAGCATGGCGCCGCGGTACGTGCGAACGTTCGCCGCCGCCACTGCATACCAGGCACCGGAGCGCGACGTCTTCTCCGGCCTCGAGCTCAAGCTCGGGCGACTCCTGCGCCAGGGCTCCCCGGCGACGCCCGGCATCGCGCTCCGTGGCGACGCGCGCGACGTCGCGCCCCGAATCACCGCCGCGCTGCGTGCTCGCGGGCTTCCGGATCGAGCCCGGCTCGTGGTCACCTCGCCGCCTTACCTGCGGGTCGTCAAGTACGGCTACTACAACTGGCTGCGCGCCTGGCTGTGCGGCTTCGATGCCCGGGCGATCGACGACCTCCTCGACGATGCCCACCATCGCGAGCCGTATCTCGTCTTCCTGCGCGAGGTGCTGGCGGGACTCCGCTCCGCGCTTACCGATGACGCGGTGATCGTGCTCGTCATCGGTGACGTCGAGACCGATCGCGGGCGCCGCATCCAGGGCGCGGTCGGGCTTGCCGAGCAGGTGTGGGCCGCCGCCGCGGAGCCCGAGGGCTACCGCCTCGCGGGCGTCGCGCTGGACCGCGTCGCCGCCCACAGAAAGATGACCAAGCTGTGGGGCGACGAGGCGGGCCGAGCGACGAAGACCGACAGGATCCTCGTCCTCGGCGCCACCGAGGCCGGGCGTCGGCGCGGGCTGGCAGGAGCCGGGACGCCGATCGACTGGGCGTGGCCGGTGCGAGGGCCGCGAGCCGTCCGCTGATCCGGGCGGTCCGGCGGCAATCGAGCCGCGCTACGATGCGGCCGTGAAGCAGATGTATCACCCGAACGACCTCGCGGCAATGGATCCGCTGGTGCTGATGAAGAACCTCGACCACGTCCGGATGACGAGTCGCCGGCTGTCCTACATCCTCCAGCAGCAGGTCCACCTCTACCAGCGCGAGGCGAACGAGCTCCGCGAGCAGATCGACCAGTACGTCGAGGCGGAACGGCAGATCGAAGGGGAGATGGCCCGGCGCAGGATCCGCGCCTGAGGTCGCCAACTCGGACCAAATCGGAACCCCCGCCGGACGCCGGCGGGGGTTCGTGGTTCCGTCGAAGTGACGGGGAAGATTCCGGTCGAAGCGATCAGGCTCCGGCGTGCGCGAGTCGCAAGGTCGCGGGGGTCGGGTCCTGCTCTCGATCCTGGTCGGTGTCGTCGCGGGTCGCGTCCTCGCCCGCAACGCTGGTCACCGTGGCGGTCTCCCGCACCAGCCTCGCCCGTCGCTCGTGCTCCTCGGCAACGATCCGGTGCACGAGCGCGGCCAGGGCCGGCATCTCGAACAGGGTGAACGCGATGCCCTCGGCGCCTAGCTCATCGGCGCCCCATCCTCGGTACAGTCCTCTGCCTGCCACGGCACACATCTCGTCGTAGAGCTCCGGCCACCCAACCCGCCGTCGCCGGTAGCAAAACCGGACGAAATCGACGGCGTCGGCCGAGGGCGTTCGCAGCGACGGTGCGACCTGCAGGGTCGATCGGGCTGACGTCAGCTGGGACGGCGCACGCTCGCTGGGGCTGCGCGCGATCATCGATGGGTGGCCCTCCTCTCTCCATTGGGCGTGATCGTCCGAGCCCTCGATTCGGCGAGATCCGGGCCGCTCGCGGGTGACGATCCGCGGTCCTGGTCAGCCTCCCTCCGGATTTCCGGCCTGACCGTAGGCGGCCAATGCTAGGACTGCCCGGACAGGGTCGGAAGGGGGTTTGTCCACGACTTCGTCCACGAAGTTATCCACACGAACGGATGTTCGCAGAACGCCCGTGCTGAACCTCGATGCCGTGCCCGTGACCCTCCTCAGGAGGCTCGCGCACGGAGCCCGAGGCCCGGCCCCTGGGGGAGTTTCCAGCGGCAATCGTCGCCCAGGACGAGCCCCTCGTACGGGTCGTCGGCGAGGAGGAGACAGCCGTCGAGGTCGACCCAGTCCGCCAGTGGTGCCACGATCGCCGACCCGGCGATCCCGACCGAGGTCTCCTCCATGCAGCCGAGGAACGTCCTGAATCCCCGTTCCCGGGCGGCCGTCAGCATGTCCCGGGCCGCATGGATCCCACCGCACTTCGCGAGCTTGACGTTGACCCCAGCGACCACACCCTCGAGCGCATCGAGGTCCTCGATGAACACCGCGCTCTCGTCGGCCACGATCGGCAGGCTCGACCGTTCCTGGAGCCAGCGGAGGTCGGCGAGACTCCGGGCCGGGAACGGCTGCTCGATCAGCTCCACGCCGAGTTCTTCGAGGTCCGGCAGCAGGGCAAGCGCACCGTCCCTCGTCCAGCCGGTGTTCGCGTCCACGCGGATCGGACCCTGGTAGACCTCCCGGACGGCCTCGAGCGTTGCCATGTCCGACGGACCACCGACCTTGACCTTCAGCGCCGGAAAGCGGCTCGCGCGGCGCGCACGCTCGGCCACGACCGCGGGCTCGTCGATGCCCAGGGTGAAGTCCGTCGGCGGGCTCTCACCGCTCACATCGGTGAGCTCGCGCGCACTCGCGCCGCAGGCCTTGCCGGCGAGGTCGTAGAGCGCGATCGAGAGGGCGCACTTCGCGGCCCCGTTGTTGCGGATCGCGAGGTCGGCCTCTGCGCAGGCGTGGTCGATCGCCACCCGCGCGCCCTCGAGCGTTTGCAGGTCCTGGTCGATCTCGCCCAGCGACTCCGCGAGCAGGGGCAGCACCGCCGCCATCGTCTCCGGGGTCTCGCCATAGAACCGGTCCGGGTAGCCCTCCCCGATCCCCACCAGATCCGGATGGCGGTCCGAGCGGAGCTCGACGATGACGGTCGTGCTCGCCTGCCCGGTTCCGTGCGATCCGCGGGCGATGACGAATGGGTCGCGGAGGGCGAGCGTGAGGGTCCGCTGGCTGATCGAAAGCGTCATCGTCGCGCCGTGGCCTGCTCCCGAACCCACGGCAGGGCTTCGACCGCGGACTGGATCTCGGTCCACAGTCGGGAACCGCCGAACCGGACCGGATCGTCGGTCGGCAGGCCGGTCTCGGCAGCGGTCTCTGCGATCACCCGCCGCGCCGCGGCCTCGTCCGGGACCAGCGACGTGTTGAGCGCGACCGCCACCACCCGCGATGGAGCGACGAGGGCCGCAACCCGCTCGTGGAGCTCGATGAACGGTGGCAGCGGCGCGATCGGGAAGCTGGTGTCGGGGAGGTGGTCGAAGTCGTGGATCGTGAGGCCCGGCTTGTGGACGAGGACCATCGCGTGCGGCGTCGCCCCGTGGATCAGCCCCAGCGTCACCGACGAGTACGCGGGATGGTCGAGCGAGCCCTGGCCTTCGACGATGACCCAGTCGCCGCGGGATTCGCCATCCTCGACCAGCCACTCGATCGTCCCCTGGGCGAAGTCACTGATCACGCGGTCGACCGCGACGCCCCAGCCCTCGATCATCATCCCGGTCTGTCCGGTGGGAACGAACGCCGCCCACTGCCCGGCCTCAACGGCCGACCGGCGGAGCTCGAGCGCCACCGACATCTTGCCGATCGCGCAGTCCGTGCCGACGGTCAGGATGACGCGCTTGCCGGCGCCGTGGCGTCGCCCGACCGAAGTCTCGGTTCGGTCCGGCGGCCGCCGGTAGTCGACGATCCGGACGCCGGCCTCCCGGGCCGCGGCAGCAAACTCGGGGTCGTCGCCGAGGAATGTGTGAAGCCCGGAGTGGACCTCCAGCCCGGCCCGGATCGAGCGCAGGATCGCCACCCGCCAGTCGTCGGGCAGCTTGCCGCCGGTGGGAGCGATCCCGATCAGGAGCGCGGTCGGCCGGGGATCTCGTGCGAGCGCCTCGTCGAGCGAGGCCACGACCGGGATGTCGTACCGGGGATCGCCACCCAGCCACTCGCTGACATTGCGACCGGCCTGGGTGGAATCGATGACCGCGGCGACGGGATCGGGGCCGTAGCGGATGACCCCCATGGCGGTCTTGCCGTGGTGGAAGCCGAAGTTGCCCTCGGCCAGGATGACCAGCCGGCGGTCGGGTGACGGGCGCATGAGCGGCGAGTCTACGGAAAAGGGAACGCCCCCGGGGCGCGGTCCGGGGGCGTGGGGGCGTTCGTGGTACCGCATACCGGATTCGAACCGGTGATCTCCGCCTTGAGAGGGCGGTGTCCTAGGCCTCTAGACGAATGCGGCGTCGGCGGGGCGTGATCGGCGCCCGAGGCCGGGCGGGATGATAGCAAGGGGTCAGCGACGGTCGCAAACTGCGCGGCGGGCTTACAGCCGGTACGCCTCGAGGAACATCCGGATCCGCTCGGCCACCTGGACGTAGCCGTGCTCACCGAGCACCAGCCCGAAGTGGGAGTGCGCCCCGAACGGCTCGTACTCGGCGTCGAGCCACACCGCCAGCTGCTCCGAGCCCGGCTCGGGCACGTAGCGGTCGAGACCGGCGCCGATGACGAGCTTGGGAAGCTCTTCGAACCTGGCGCGTTCGATCGGGATCCCTGCCAGCACCTGGCGACGGGCGACGCCCGCCTCGTGCGGCTTCTGGCCGAGGAGGTGCTGGATCCGCAGCACGTCCCCGATCGAGAGGTCGCGGTGATCGCGGAGGAGCTTCTCCGGCAACGTGGCCCACCCGATCTGGCCGGCCCCATAGACGTCGGGGACGTCGCGCAGCTCGTGGGGCATGGCCGGCGACCGGAGTTGGGTGGGCAGCTCGGGCGACAGGAGGACGAGTGCCGACACCTCGACCCGCTCGACCGCCTTGAGCACGAGCAGGCCGCCCAGGCCATGGCCGATCGCGACGGTGTTCGGTCCCAGCCGCTCCATGGCCGCGACCACGTCGTCGGTATACGACTCGAACGACAGCGTCGTGGGATCGGCGGTCTGGGACCAGAAGTGATTCCGCAGGTTGAGCGCGTGGCCCTCCCAGCCACGGCCGGCGAAGTAGCCGAGGTAGCGCTCCCACAGCCACGACCCCGCGAGCTCGCCGTGGACGAACAGGAGTGGCTTGCGCCGCGAGCGCCGCTCCGGGAGCCAGGACTCGATGTACAAGCCCCGGTCCGGGAGCTCGATCTCGTCCTTGCGCACCGGCCGGCCGTTGACCGGTGGCAGCTGGGTGCGGGCGAGGATCGCGTCGTGGGGCGTGTCCTGCATCGGTCTCACCATTCCAGGGGGTTGATCACCAGGCCGCTGGCGGCCTTGGGATGGAAATAGGTCGACTTCTGGGGCATCACGTCGCCCTGGGCGGCGACCTCGAGCACGTCCGCCACGGGCGTGGCCTGGAGCAGGAACGCGACATCGGCCGCCTCGACGCCACCATCCACGGCCGCGATCGCCTCTGCGGCCGATCGGGTGAACCCGAGCCGTCCGTCCGCGATCGCCGTTCGATCGATCCCGGCCAGTTGCTCCAGGGCGGACCCGACGACGGTGACGCCGAGTCGTCGGACGGCCTCGCCACCCTCGATCGGCAACGCATCGAAGGCCCGTGGGCGAGCCGTCAGGACGGATCCGCCGGCGCGGGTCCAGAGCCCGAATTGGGGCTGGTCGCCGCCTGGAGTCGCGGGACTGAATGCCGATACCAGCTCGGCACCGGAGGCCGGGCGGGCTTCGAACAGCTCCCTCAGCCCGGCACACAGCCGGCCGACGCCGTCCTCGCCGATCCCGCGCGCGACCCTGTGGGTCGGCAGGACCGTCAGCGGCTGGTGCACGGCGTCGAGCAGCAGCATCAGCACGTAGTCGAAGGCCGGGTCCTCTTCGCACGAGCGGCTCATGCGTCGCTCGTCGCGGTAGCGAAGCGCAGTCTCGTACCGATGGTGGCCGTCGGCGATCGTGATCGGCCCATCGGCGACCGCCGCCCGGAGACGCTCGACGCTGCCCTCGTCCTCGCCATCGTCCGGAATGACCCACACCCGGTGACGGGTCCGATCCGGATCGACGACGTCGATCTGGGGGACGTCTCCGGAGATCGCGTCCAGGACCTCGCGGCTCGATCCGGCTCGGTCGGCGAACAGACCCACGACCGGACTCGTGTTGACGCCGGTGGCCTTGAGCAGCCGATACCGGTCCTCTCGGGGTGCAGCCAATGTGCGCTCGTGGGGCAGGATGCCACCGGCCGGCCCGAACGACTCCAGCCGGACGCGTCCGAAGAACCCGCGCTGGGTCCGCACCTCGTCGCCACCCGGAACCGTGTATCGCTGCTCGTAGGCGTAGAGCGAGGGCCGGGGATCCTTGGCCAGGGTCCCATCCGAGCGCCACTCCGCGAGGACCCGTGCCGCACGCCGATAGCGGTCATCGGGGGCATCACCCGGCTCCGTTGCCGGCAGGTCGAGACGGACGACGTTGCGTGGGCTCAGCTCGAGGAGCCGGCGATGTTCGTCGGGCGCGATGACGTCATAGGGCGGGCTGATAACCGTCGAGACGTCACCCACCGCCTCTGGGCGGAAGCGGAGCGCCCGGAACGGACGGATCTGGGGCACGGGCTCCTCTGGTGGCGCGCGCCGGGCCGGGGTGCGCGAAGGGACGGGGAAGGCGGCCATCGTACGATAGCCCGCGCCTGAACGCCCCCCGGCGGGTCGACCCACCGGGAGCGCGGGCCCGCGTGCAACTTTTCGGGGACCCGAGACGTCGATGCTGCCACCGACTCCGTCCCGTCATGCTCCTGGAGGCCTCGTGCCCCGTCGCGTCTCCCGCCGCATCCCGCCGATCCTGATCCTGGCGGTCGCCGTGCTCGTCGCGGGATCCACGTCGCTCGCGGCACCGATCGCCCGCGCGGCCGGCGAGGACCTGGAGATGGAAGCGCGTGGACTGCTCCAGGGCCATGGGCGGGCCGGATCCTGGATGGCGATCGAGGTCCACCTCCAGAACGCGGGCCCCTCGATCGTCGGCGAGCTCCGACTCGCGGCCGGTGCCCAGGGCCGAACCCGGTTCAGCCTCCCGGTCGACCTCCCAACCGACTCCAACAAGACATTCCTGCTGTACGCGCAGCCACCCGCGTTCGGGGGTGGCCTCGATATCGCGCTGATCGCGGGTGGCTCGGCGATCGCCAGCCGAAAGGTGGAGCTGACCGTCCATCCCACGAGCCAGCTGGTGATCGGCGTTGTCGCCGAGCAGCCCCAACGGATCGTGCCCAACCTTCGCCTGGCTCCCAACAGCAATGGCGAGGCCCCGGCCATCGTCGCGCTCACGCCCGAGGACCTCCCGTCCCGGGTCGAGGCCTGGTCCCCGATCGATCGCCTGATCTGGCAGGACGTCGATTCCAACCGGCTGCAGGCCGACCAGATCACGGCGATGCGCGGCTGGCTGGCTGGCGGCGGCCGGCTGGTGATCGCCGGCGGAAGCGCCGGCCCGGGGGTCCTGTCCACATTCCCCGACGACATCCTTCCGTTCCGTCCGACGGCCACCGTGGACGCATCCCCGGAGAGCCTCACCAGCCTCCTGGGCGAGACGCCGCGCGGAGCGTCCGATATCCCGGCGCTCGGTGGCGAGCTCGTCCGCGGACGGCTGCTGGCCAACGTCGGCGATCGGGCGATCGCGGCCGAGGCGCCGCTCGGGAGCGGTGTCGTGTCCCTCATCGGGATCGACCCCGGAACCGCGTGGATCGTCGACGGCGGGCTCGCCCAGAACCTGTGGCGGAGCCTCGTCCCGCAGCGGGAAGCGGGACCGCTCGTGCTCGGCGACGACAACCAGATCATCACCGCGGTCTCGCAGTTGCCGGCACTGGCCCTGCCCCCGATCGGCGGGCTGCTCCTGCTCCTGGCCGGCTACATCCTGCTCATCGGGCCGATCAACTACGCGGTCCTGCGCAAGCTCGATCGCCGCGAGTGGGCCTGGGTCACGATGCCGGTGCTAATCGGTGTCTTCGCCGCCGGCTCCTACGGGTTCGGAGCGGCGCTCCGCGGCCTGGACGTGATCGTCAACGAGGTCGCGATCGTCCGCGGCGCGCCCGACACGACCGAAGGGCTGGCCCAGGTCTACCTGGGCGTGTTCTCGCCATCGCGCGGGACATACCAGGTCAAGCTGCCCGGCGGTGCATTGCTGTCGTCCACCCTCAACGGGGAGTTGAGCGGCAACCAGGGATCGCTCGACCTGGTCCAGGGGACGCCGTCGGAGATCCGCAACCTCGCGATCGGCTTCGGGTCCTTGCGCACGCTGCGCGCCGAGACGCCCGCCGCCGTTCCGCGCATCCACGCCGAGCTCAGGCTCGAGGGGGACACGCTCAAGGGGGTCGTCAGGAACCTGAGCGACACCACGCTCGAGAAGCCGGCCGTCGTCCTCGGTGGCTCGGCGATCGTGCTCCAGGACCTCGCGCCGGGGAAGGAGCAGGCGATCGAGCTGGGGGTCCATTGGAACCCGGTCGGCCAGAGCCTGTCCGACAAGATCGTGGGCCAGGTGTTCTTCGGGGACCCGAACCGCGCGAGCGACGCCACGCAGCGCAACCTCGTCCGCCACGGCGTCATCGACCAGCTCGCCTGCGACACGTTCACCGGCGACTGCACCACCATCGACGCCGAGACGCCGGTCCTGATCGCGTGGGGCAGCCGGGAGCTGCTCGACGTTCGGATCCAGGACCAGCTCCCGAGGCGGACCGGCAACGCCATGTACTACATCCCGCTCTCGATGCGGATCGAGGGGCCGGTCACGTTCGAGGGCGACCTGATGCGCCAGTCCCTGGTCGATGCCGGGACGGCCACGATCAGCGGCACCTACATCAGCCTCGGCCTGGGCGAGGCGACGATGGCGTACCGCCCGGTCGCGTTCCAGGGAACGCTGGAGGCCACGTCCCTCGTGCTATCGACGAACGCCAGCGACGTCGTGATCGGTGGCAGGCCGCTGCCCGTGGACCCGGTGGCTCCCGCATGCAACGTCGATGTGGGTTGCCCGCCACCCGTTCCCGCTCCGGAGCCCACGCCGTGCGACGCGCCCGACTGCCCCGACAAGTTCTTCGACGGCATTCCGGAGATCGAGCTGTTCGATCGCACGGGTGACGGACAATGGGTCCGGCTGCCGCACTTCGCCAGCGACCAGCGGTACGAGATCGAGGAGCCCGCGCGCTATGTCGACCCCGTTTCCGGGACCGTGCTCGTCCGCTTCGTGAACGATCGCCAGGACGGCGCCAGCTTCACCTTCCAGGTCCGGATCGAAGGTCGCGTTCGATGAGCGCGATCGTGCGGACCGAGGGCCTGGTCAAGCGCTACGACGGCACCCTCGCGGTGGCCGGGCTCGACCTCGACGTCGAGGAGGGCGAGATCTTCGGCCTGGTGGGGCCGAACGGCGCCGGCAAGACGACCACGCTGCGCATCCTCGCCACGCTCCTCGATCCGTCCGGGGGCGAGGCCGAGATCGCGGGCCTGTCGGTCCGCCGGAACCCGAAGGAGGTCCGCCGCGTCCTCGGGTTCATGCCCGATGTGTTCGGCGTGTATGACGACATGAAGGTCTGGGAGTACCTCGACTTCTTCGGGCGCTGCTACGGACTGCCGGCCGACCGGCGCCGTCGCCTGATCGGCGACCTGCTGGAGCTGGTGGACCTGGCGGACAAGCGCGACCACTACGTGCAGTCGCTGTCGCGTGGGATGCAGCAGCGGTTGTGCCTTGCGCATGCGCTCGTCCACGAGCCGTCGGTGCTCCTCCTCGACGAGCCGGCCTCGGGTCTCGACCCGCGCGCCCGGGTCGAGCTTCGCGAGCTCCTGCGAGAGCTCCGGGCGATGGGCAAGACGATCGTCATCAGCAGCCACATCCTTCCCGAGCTGGAAGAGCTGTGCACATCGGTCGCCATCGTCGACCACGGCCGCGTGCTGGCGCAGGGCCGGGTCTCGGAGATCGAGCGCCGGCTGCGGGCCGGCGCGGTGCTGCGGGTCCGGCTCCTCGACCATGCCGACCTGGACCGGGCGCGTGAGCACTTCGAGGCACAACCCGACGTCGCCTCGGTGAACGTCCTCGACGACGGCACGATCGAGATCGGCTTCCGCGGCAGCGACGTCGAGACCGCAAAACTGCTCGGCGATGCGGTCGGGGCAGGACTGCCGATCGTCACGTTCGCCCGCGCCGCCAGCGACCTCGAGGAGCTGTTCCTCCAGGTCACCGACCGCGACGCGCCCGTGGTCCTCCAATGACCGGCTCCGCTCCCGAGATCGTGGAAGGATCCCCCGCCGTCGAGCCCGTGGTCACCGCGCCGGTCGACGCACGGCGACGCCTCGTCGGCCGCCCTGCCGGTATCGGCCGATTCCTGACCGAAGGGATCGGCGGGATCGTGGCGGTTGGCGTCAAGGAGCTCCGCGGCCGGATGCGGGGTCGCCGCGCGTTCGTGATCCTGACCGTGTATCTGCTCCTGCTCGGCACCTTCGCGTGGATGATGGAGATGATCCTCGAGAAGGAGTACGCAACGATCCTGTCCGGGACCGCTGCGTTCGCCTCGGCCCAGATCGGCCAGGGCATCTTCATCGCGCTGATGATGCTCGAGACGCTGCTCGTGGTGGCGCTCGCGCCGGCCTTCACGGCCGGTGCGATCAGCACCGAGCGGGAGAAGCAGACGCTGGACCTCCTGGCCACAACGCCGATCTCGTCGCTGGCGATCGTGATCGGCAAGCTGTTCAGTGCCTTGACCTACCTGTTCATCCTCGTGTTCGCCTCGATCCCGCTGACCGCGGTCGTGTTCGTGTACGGCGGGGTGTCGCCGGACGACGTCATTCGCGGCTATGCGGTGGTGCTGGCGACGGCACTCGGGCTGGGCTCGGTGGGGCTGTTCTTCTCGGCCCTGGTCAAGCGCACCCAGGCGGCCACCATCATCAGTTACTTCGGGGTTCTGGCCGTGACCCTCGGCTCGTACTTCGTGTTCTACTTCTGGACGTCGATGACGGGTGGCGGCGGGGCATTCACCAACGGCGTCGGCCCGATCCGGGGCAAGCCGCCCGAGGTTCTCGTCTACCTCAACCCCTATTACGCCCAGGCCGACGTCATGTGCGGTGTCGAGAACGGTTTCGGCGAGTGGTGCACGAGGATCGCGCAGGTCACCGACAACTCTGTCTTGGGCGGCACAACGACCAATGCCGGCGGGGTGACCGTCGATCCAGCGCCGGGCGTAGTCGGCGCTGACGGCGGAGGTTTCAAGCCCATGCCCGTCCCGGCCGAGCCGGCGGTCCCGGGCCAGCCGGAGCCGGATCGGCGCGTGGCGCAGGACGACGTGTCACCGTTCGGCGTCGTCCGCGACACGTTCTGGCCGAAGAGCGCCGTGAGCTGGCTGGTCGTTGCCGTCGTGCTGACGCTGGCCTCGGTCCAACTGGTCTCCCCCACCCGCCGACTGCGGCTGCGTCTGCCCGGCTCGGCCCGTCGGTCCATGAGGAGCTCGATCTGATGTCCCGTTCCTTCGGCCGCTCGCGCGGCATCCTGGGCCGGTTCGCGCGGCGCGAGCCGGGCGCGACCGGCGCCGGGCACGCCGATGCCGCGGCCGCATGGCTGCCACCGGACCCGCGCATCGCAACGGGCGGCGTCCTCGACCCCGGGCTCCAGCGGCTGCTGGCCTTGCTCGCACCCTATCGTCGCCGCCTGTGGCTGCGACGGATCGTGCGTCGGGCCTGGGTCGCGATCGCAGTTGTGGCCGTCTCCGAGCTCGCGTTGTGGGTCTTCGCGCGGTTCGTGCCGATCGAGCTTGCACCGGCGATCGGCGTTGCGCTGCCCATCCTGGGCCTGGTTGGCCTTCTTCTCGCCGCTGCCTGGGCGCGCCCGTCGATCGGTGAGACCTCGGTCGCGGTCGACGCTGAGGGGGCCCTCGGCGATCGCATCGCGAGCGCGCTCGCCCTCGCCGCGCTGGTTCCGGCGGCGTCGGGACCCGATGACGATGCAGGAGAGGCCGTGGACGTCGACGACGAAACGGCCGAGCTCCACCGCTTCGTCCGTCGCCAGCGGCGCGACGCACTCTCGGCCCTGGGCACGCTTCGCCGCGACCTGTTCCGGCCACGCATGTCCGCACGGCCGGCCCTGGCCGGGCTCGTGGCGGCGGTGCTCCTCGTGCCGGCGATCCTGCTGCCCAACCCGCAGGACGCGGTGATCGCCACGGACCGGGCCGTGCGCGACCAGGCGGCCAAACAGGCCGCACGTATGGACGAGGTGGCCAAGGATCTCGAGGGTCGATCGGCGCGGACCGACGATCCGCGATCCGACCTGGCCCGGCAGTTGCGAGAGCTCGCACGCCAGCTCCGCGATCGGCCGGGAGACCTGGAAACGAACCTGGCCAGGATCGGCAGCGTCGAAGCCGCGGCACGCGCCCAGCTGGATCCGGCCAACGAGCAGCGCGCGTCATCGTTGACCTCGCTGAGCCGCTCGCTGTCCAGGACCGCGACGGGCAGCCCGTCAGCGAATCCGAACGGGGATCCCAAGCAGGCCTCCGATGACCTGAAGGACCTCTCCGACAAGCTCGACGGGATGACCGAGGAGCAGCGACGAGCGCTGGCGCAGGCCCTGACCGGATTGCAGGCGGCGGCCTCACAGGCCGATGGAGCGGCCGGCCAGGCGCTCCGGGACGCGGCCCAGAGCCTGGGCCAGGGAGACACGAACGGCGCGCGATCGGCGCTCCAGCGCCTGGGCCAGGCGCTCCGCGACACCCAGCAGCGCGTTCAGCTCAACCGTGACATCGCGGACGCGGCCTCGAGGCTCCAGGGCGCGAGGCGCGACCTGGCCAACGCGGGAACCCAGGGCCAGCAGGGCCAGGGTCAGACGGCGCAGGGCCAGCAAGGGCAGGGCAACCAGGGCCAGGGCAACCAGGGCCAGGGCCAGCAGGGGAGCCCGAGTCCCGGTCAGGGGCAAGGTCAAGGGCAGGGGCAGGGCCAGGGGCAGGGCCAGGGGCAGGGCCAAGGGCAGGGTCAAGGGCAGGGGCAGGGCCAGGGCCAAGGGCAAGGCCAGGGCCAAGGGCAAGGCCAAGGCCAAGGGCAAGGCCAAGGGCAGGGCCAGGGTCAAGGGCAAGGCCAGGGTCAAGGGCAAGGCCAGGGCCAGGGTCAAGGGCAAGGCCAGGGCCAGGGTCAAGGGCAGGGCCAGGGTCAAGGGCAAGGCCAGGGCC
>DATBLH010000100.1:0-13861 GCA_036555445.1 Candidatus Limnocylindrales bacterium | reverse complement strand
CCGAGCCGACGGACGGCTCGACGACGATGATCGAGTCCGGGGAGTCAGCGAGACGGTCGTGCTCGGCGACGACACCGAGCTTCATCTGGAGCCGGACGGCCAAGTGCGGGCCTCTCGTTGATCGGGCGGTCGCCCGGACTGTTTGGGCGCGCGCGGGACGGCGAGCGGGACCGGGCGGTCCGAACGTTCACCCCGAGACGGCTGGCAGGCGCGGCGATTATACGGCGGGGCCCTGATAGCGGACCCGCACCCGGAGCTCCCGCGCGGTCGTTCCGCCCGGGGCCGCGGCGAAGGCCGCCAGGAGTTCGGTGGCTCGGAGGCGGAGCTCCTGGGCGACGATCGGTGCATCGGCCTCGACCAGCAGGGCGTCCGGGTCGGTGCGGACCAGGCGACAGGCTCCCGACGCCGGGGGCACGCGTTCGGCGACGATCGCGTCGAAGGTCGCGATCGCGCGTGCCTTCCGAAGCTCCTCGTCCAGGCCCAGGCGGCGCGCGGTCTCGGGGATCAGCTCCCCGATCCGCTGCATCGGACGGCGACGATTGCCCGCCACGGGTCAGCCGACGTCGATCGCCTCGCCCGTGCGCACGAGCGAGGCTCCGCCGGCCGACACCCGCACCTGCCAGGTGGTGGCGGCGGCGACGAGCTGGGGGTCGATGTCCGCCGCGGTGGTCGTGGTCACGAACGCCTGCGGCAGGTCGGCGATCCGCCGGACGAGGTGCGATCGACGCTCAGGATCCAGCTCCGAGAACACGTCGTCGAGCAGGAGCAGCGGCGGTCGGTCGTCGAGCGCGGTCAGCAGGTCGAGCTCGGCGAGCTTCCAGGCCAGGATGGCCGTCCGCTGCTGGCCGCGCGACGCGAAGCTGGCCAGGTCCCGGCCGGCGAGCTCGAATACGAGGTCGTCGCGGTGGGGACCGATGAGCGTGGCACCGTTCCAGACCTCCTTGTCGGCGGTTTCCGCGAGCCGGCGCGCCAGCGCTTCCCGGACCGTCTCGTCCGGTCCCGCCGGGGCATTCGTCTGGTAGCGCGCCTCCAGCCGGCCTGCACGCGCCTCCTCGGGGGCGATCTCGGCATGGGCAGCCACCAGGGGCCGTGAGACGTCGGACAGGACGCGCAGCCGCGCCTCGACGATGGCCGCGCCCGAATCGAGCAGCGGCGCATCCCAGTAGCGGAGCTCATCGCGCGATGCCTCGTCCTCGCGGATGGCCCGGAGCAGGCCGTTCCGCTGCTGGAGGGCACGGCCGTAGGTCGCGAGCTCGCGGAGGTAGGTGGCGGAGCGTTGGCCGGTCAGCTGGTCCAGGGCGGCGCGGCGCAGGGCGGGCGAGCCGGCGATCAGCAGCATCTCCTCGGGCGCGAACAGCACGGTCCGCAGGAGGCCGACCAGACCACTGGCCCGGCGGGGCACGCCGTTGACGCGGATCCGCTTGCGCCCGGCCGAGGCTCCCTGCTCGACGGCCGAGCCGGCTCGCCCGAGCGCCACCTCGATCGTGTCGTTTCCGACCGTCCCTTCCACCCGGGCGAGATCCGTTCCCCAGCGGACGAGCTCGGCGTCGGTCGACGTCCGGTGGGAGCGGCCCCAGGCGAGAAGCACGATCGCCTCGAGGAGGCTCGTCTTGCCGGCCGCATTGGGCCCGACGATCAGCTGCGGGCCGGCACCGAACGCGACGTCGAGCGACGGATAGCCGCGGAGGTCGAGGAGCCGGATCCCGTCGAGCACCACTCAGCGCGCCCCACGTCCGCGTTGCCGGGCCGGGTCGCGGGGCCGACGGCTCAGGACGTCGTCCGAACGGGCATCACGACGTGGACGTACTGCTCATCCCCGACGGGCTTGAACACACCGGGCGACAGCGGTCCGTTCAGCTCGAGGGCGAACTGGTCCGCCTCCACGTTCGTCAGGACGTCGGCCAGATAGCGGGCGTTGAACGCGATCGTCGTGCCATCGCCCTCGACCGCGGCCTCGACCTGGCCGACATGGTCGCCGACCTCCGCGTTCGCCGACACGACGACCCCCGCATCGCCGTTGGCCGAGATCTGGAGCTTCACGATGTTGGCCGACTCATGCGCGATCAACGCGGCCGGACGGACCGCCCGGAGGAGCTCCTCGCGGTCGAGGATCGCTCGGGTCGAGTGACTCTGTGGCAGGACCTGCCGGTAATTCGGGAACTGGCCGTCGATCAGTCGGCTGACCAGGTCAACCCCCTGGAGGTGGAACAGGATCTGGTTCCGCGCCTGCGCCAGAACGACGTCCACCGGCTCGTCGCTGTCGACGAGGACGCGGACGAGCTCGTTCAGGGCGCGGGCGGGGATGACCACGCTGACCTCGGCCACGGGATCCAGCACCGGGATCGTCTTGACGGCGATCCGGTAGTTGTCGGCCGCGGCGAGCGTCACGGCATCGCCCTCGAAGCGGGCCAGGACGCCGGTCAGGATCGGTCGTGCCTCGTCGGAGGCGGCGGCGAACGCGGTCTCCTCGAGCGCCTGCCGCAGCACGTTCTGGGCGATCCGGGTCGTGGGTCGGTCGCCGGCGGTCTGGATCGCCGGGAACTCCTCGGCGTCGATCCCCTTGAGATGCGATTCGAATCGACCGGCCTGGATGTGGAGCGTGTCACCCGCCTGGAGCTCGAGATCCACCCGCTCGCCCGGCGGCAGCGAGGTGACCAGGTCGGTGAGCAGGCGCGCCGGAACGGTCGTCGCGCCGTCGACGTCCACCTTGCCGGCGACCCAGTAGGTGATCCCGATCTCGAGATTGGTGGCCGTCAGCTTGAGCCCGGCGTCCTCGGTCTTGAGCAGGACGTTCGCCAGCACCGGCAGGGTGCTCCGGGTGGAGACGGCCCGGCTCACGACGGACAGGCCGCGGGCAAGATTCTCCTGCATCACCGAGAGCTTCACGTGACGTCACTCCTGATCTGGCGCCCCTCGCGGGGTCTCGGGGCGGTGGGCCACCGGCGACGGTCCGGGATCGGGCGAGCCGGGCGCCGTGTGCTTGTATCTTCGCTCTTTCTACTCACTCCGTCATCATCGTCATAGGCACGTGGACGCCGTGGACGGCCACGCTCCGGCGTGCGTGTCATGGCCGTGGACGACCGGCCTCGAAACGTGGACGACCAGGCCCGATCCAGGCGTCCGAACGTTGAGGACCGGTGGATGATCCGCCGCGGTTTCCCCGGAATGATCGAACCCGGGGCCGGCCGTCCACGATCGGCGGATGGTCGCCACGCGGGCCGCGGCCGGCGGGATCCCGCCGGAGGCGTCGCTTGTCCACTCATCGGCTGGACGTTGTCCACGCCGCCTCGCGATGGCGCGGCCTCAGTCGGCGTAGATCAGCTCGCGCACGGCCGCGATCTCACGACGCAGCTCGTCGTTGACCGCCGACTCGCGGGTGATCTTGTCGCACGCGTGGAGGACCGTCGAATGATCGCGCCCGCCGAGCTCGGCGCCGATCCGGAGCAGCGAGACGTCGGTCTCCTCGCGCATCAGGAACATCGCGATCTGGCGCGGAACCACGATCGCCTTGTCGCGCTTCTGGCCCTTGAGCTGCTCCATCGCCACGCCGTAGTAGTCGGACACGGCGCGGGCGATCCGCTCCGGGGTGACCTGGCGCTTCTTCGGGTTGTAGAGGACGTTGGACAGCACGGCCTGGGCAAGCTCGATGCTGATCGGCGTGGCGCCCATGCTGGCAAAGGCAACGATCCGGTTGAGCGCCCCCTCGAGCTCCCGGATGTTGCTGACCACCTTGCGCGCGATGAACTCGATCACGTCCGAGGTGATCGGGACCGCGCCCTCCTCGGCCTTCGAGCGCAGGATCGCGATCCGGGTCTCCAGGTCGGGGGCGGTGAGGTCGGCGATGAGGCCCCACTCGAACCGGCTCCGGAGTCGCTCCTCCAGCGTCAGGATCGCCTTCGGCGGCCGGTCCGAGGACAGCACGATCTGCTTGCCGTCCTCGTGGATGGCATTGAACGTGTGGAAGAACTCCTCCTGCGTCCGCTCCTTGTCGGCGATGAACTGGATGTCGTCGATCAGCAGCAGGTCGATCCGGCGATAGCGGGAGCGGAAGTCGTCGATGCGGCCCTGTTGGATGCTCGTGATGAACTCGTTGGTGAACTTCTCGGAGGTGGCATAGACGACCTTCTTGCGCGGGAACTTGCCGATCACCTGGTTCCCGATCGCGTGCATCAGGTGGGTCTTGCCCAGCCCCACGCCGCCGTAGAGGAACAGCGGGTTGTAGGCATGGCCGGGGCGCTCGGCGACGGACAGGCTGGCGGCGTGCGCGAGCCGGTTGGCCGAGCCCACGATGAAGTTCGAGAACGTGTAGCGCGGGTTGAGATTGGTCGCGCCGCCCTCTCCGCCGACCCGGGTCGGTTCGAGACGCACGGGCACGGGCGCAGCCGGTGCGGAGCGATCCTCGCCCGAACCGGCGTGGCCGTTGGTGGCGACCGCGTTGACGACGAACTCGACCTGGACGCTGTAGCCCACGATCCGGGCCAGGGTCTGGCTGATCAGGGAGCGGTATCGCTGCTCGAGCCAGTCCTTGGCGAAGCCGTTGGGGACGGCGATCCGGAACCGCTGGTCGTCCACGTCGACCAGGCTGGTGTCCTTGAGCCAGGTCTCATAGTTCGCCGGCGACAGCGATACCTGGAGCTCTCCCAGTGCGGCACGCCAGACCTGCTGCGCATCCATTCGATCGATCGGTTGACCAGCTTCGGTGGCGATGGAAGAAAAGCGCGTACCGCGGACGACCAAGTGCCGGGAGACCGGGGAAGGAGCGGGTCGGGCGCCAGACGGTGCGCCGGGGCCGCAATCCCGTGGGCTCCCCCGAACTCCTCCGAGGGTGACCCGCGAGCGTCCCGGCGCCGAGGGCCCGGTGAGGATAGCACCGGCCCGACGGGCGTCGCAAGGTGAATCCGCGATACTCTGGGGGAGTATCGCTGCACGACCCCATCGGGGCACCTGCGGCGGCATGTTCCGGTCGTCGGAGCGGCCGGCTCCGGCCCGTCCACGAGCGCCCGAAAGGGCTCCGCCGACCCGTTCCCCATGTTTGACACTCGTCCAAGCGCCCGCCTATCATCCGCGCGACGACGACGCGCCGAGGCGCTCCTGGGCGCCAGGGCGCGTTTGCGTGCCTCTAGGGGTCGATTCGAGCGGACGACCCGGGGCCGACGGAGAGGATCACGGAAAGTCCCAATGGGCAAGCCGACCTACCAGCCCAAGAAGCGCCACCGCGCCAAGGAGCACGGTTTCCGCGCCCGGATGAAGACGCCGGGTGGTCGGCGCGTCCTGGCGACGCGTCGGGCCCGCGGTCGGAAGCGCCTGACGGCCTGACGGACCGGCGCGGCCCGCAACGACCGCGCCTGGTCATGCTCTCCCGTCCACAGGATTTCGCGGCGCTCGGCGAGCACGGGGCGATTCGCTCCCACCCGCTCCTCACGGCGCGATTCCTGCGGACCGACCTCGAGTCCACGCGGTTCGGTCTGTCGACCGGACGACGGCTCGGCGGCGCGGTGGTCAGAAACCGCGTCCGGCGACGGCTCCGCGAGGCGCTCAGGGTGATGGCGCCCTCGTTCCAGCCAGGCTGGGACGTCCTCATCATCGCCCGGCCCCCGGTCGTCGGGGCCGACCACGACGTGCTGGTCGGGGCATTGCGGCGGCTCCTGTCCAGGGGCGGCGTGTTGGGAGGACGAACGGGTACGTGAAGCGGATCGGGATCGGGCTTATCCGGCTGTACCGCGTCCTCTTCGGGTGGCTTCCGTCCTCGTGCCGCTACGAGCCGAGCTGCTCGCGGTACACGGAACAGGCGATCGAGAAGTACGGGCTCGTGAGGGGCAGCTGGATGGGCGCCAAGCGGATTGCGCGCTGTCATCCCTGGAGCCCGGGTGGTTATGACCCGGTTCGCTGATCTGCGCGGCCCGTCCGGGTTGCTGCGGCGGCTCGCGCTTCCCGTCCTGCTGATCGCGCTGGGCCTGCTCGTTGCGGCCTGTCTCGGGCCGTCCGCCAGTCCGGGTGGCTCTGGCGGCCCCACACCGAGTCCCAGCCCGCCGCCGCCGCTCCATCCGGCGCCTCCGGGCGCCGACCCGTTCAGTCTCATCGCGTGGCTGTTCACGCCGATCTTCCAGGCGATGTTCATCGTCCTGGTCGGCATCTACTACATCCTCGAGAGCATCCATTTCCCGGGCGCGATCGGGATCGCGATCATCGTGCTCACGATCCTCGTCCGCGCGTTCCTCATCCCGCTGTTCCGGCGTCAGCTCGTGTCCCAGAAGCGGATGCAGATGCTGCAGCCGGAGGTGGCCGAGATCCGGCGACGCTACAAGGGCGACCGGATGAAGGCGCAGACGGCCCAGGCCGACCTGTTCCGCGAGCGTGGGATCAACCCTGCGTCAGGCTGCCTGCCACTGCTCCTCCAGCTGCCGCTCCTGTTCATCATCTACTCGGTCATCTCGTCCGGGCTCACGAGCTACAACGTGGAGCAGATGCTCACCGTGGGCGGCGTCCACCTCGTCCCGATCGAGTGCCCCGACCAGCCGGTCTACGACCCGCCCGGTTCGGCGCACATCAAGCCGTGCATCGACACGATCGTGCCCTGGCTGGGCGGCATCGACGTCAGCCGGCCCGAGGTGTTCATCGGTCAGCCGGGCGGCTTCCTCAGCGGCCTCGGCTTCCTGGCGATCATCTCCGCGTTGCTCCAGCTCATCCAGTCCCGGATGATGCTCACGCCCGCGGACCCGGCCAACGACGACCCGACGACGCGGGCCACACGGCAGACGATGTTCTTCCTGCCGGCGATCTCGCTGCTGTACGCGTCGCTGTTCCCGGCCGGGCTGTTCATCTACTGGATCGTGACCACGATCTTCTCGATCATCCAGCAGTACCTCATCGTGGGCTGGGGCGCCATGTTCCCGTTCTTGGGGTGGCACCCCGGATTCGCCCGCGATCACACGCCGCGGTTCCCGGTCACGATGCCGGTCGCGGACCCAAGCAAGCGCAAGGTGTCGGCGCCATCCGTCGCCGACGAGATCACCCGGGAGACATCGGCCAACAGGACGATCCGGCCCAACAAGCAACGGGGTCGTCAGGGGCGCCGAGGGAGACGACGCTGATGAGTGCGTATCGCGAGTTCACCGGCAAGACCGTGGAGGAGGCCCTGCGAGACGCCCGCGAGGCGTTCGGTGTGGGGCTCGACGATCTCGATTTCGAGATCCTGAGCTCCGGCAGCCGTGGGGTGCTGGGGATGGGCGCCGAGCCGGCGCGGGTCCTGGCCGCTCCGCGTTCGGAGCTGGGCGGCGCCGCCCCCAAACGCGAGGCCGCCGCGGCACAGCCTTTGCCGCCGCCACCGCCGCGCGAGGACCGGGAGCGTGGCCGCTTCGGCGATCGTGACCGGGACCGCGGCCGCGATCGAGGCGGATTCGGAGATCGTGGTCGTGGCCGCTTCGGCGATCGTGACCGGGACCGCGGCCGCGATCGGGGACCGGATCGTCCCCCGAGCGAGGGTGCCGTCCCGGCAGGGGATCGACCACCGCGCCGCGACGAGCCGGACGGCGGCCGCAGCCGCGATCGTGGGCCGAGGCGAGACGACCGCAACCGGGGCGTGCCCACGGACCTGTCGGCAAGCGAGGCGGCGGAGGTCGTCGCGGCTCGCGGATCGCTGGCCGCGGAGCGGGCAGACCTGGAAGCCGCGGAGGCGTCCCCCGAGGCGCTGGACGCCGGCAGGGAGATCCTCGAGGAGCTGATGCGCCACCTTGGGTTCGCGGTCCGGGTCGACGTCGAGACCGGCGACACGAGCCGGCTCAATGTCGTCGGGGACGGCGCGGAGCGAGATGCGCTGGGGGCCCTGATCGGGCGCAAGGGTGAGCGATTGTCCGCCCTCCAGCATTTGGTCAACCTTATGCTGTCGAAGCGGATGGGCGGCTGGACCCGGGTCCTGGTCGACGTCGAGGACTACCGGGGGCGCCGCGAGCGGCAGCTGCGTGAGCTCGCCACGCGCGCCGCCGCGCGGGTCGTGGAGACGGGGAAGATGCTCCAGCTGGAGGCCATGCCCGCGCTCGAGCGACGTTGGATTCACCTCGCGCTGCGCGAGAATCCGGACGTCGCGACCCAGTCGATCGGGGAGGAGCCGAACCGCCGGATCGTCGTCCTCCCACGCGACGGCTGAGCTCGATCCGCCACACGCAAGGGTTCCGAAGCGTCGTTTCGAAGCCCGCAGGAGGTTGCCTGCGAGCGCACGGCTGGCTAGGATGACCCGCGCACTTCCGCCCGGAACGGAGAGCATGGCCGACATCGACTACCCGTTTGCCCCGGGACCGCCCATCGCCGCCGACACCGAGACGGTGATCGCGGACGGGTCGCGGCCGTCCGTCCGCGGCCGCTTCGTGGGCGCGTTCGCGATCGGCATCCTGGCCGCGATCGCGCTCGGCGCCGGCGCCCTGTACGCCTACGACCGCCAGTTCGAGGGGCGTGTCCTGCCCGGCGTCCACGTCGGCTCCGTGGACCTCTCGGGAATGACCCCCGACCAGGCGCGCACGGCGCTCGATGGTGCCTACGCGGGGCTGGGTGAGGGATCGCTCACGCTCGAAACGTCCGCCGGGAGCCGATCCTTCTCGTTTGCAGACCTCGGTCGCCGCGTGGACAGCGAGGCGCTCGTCGACGACGCCCTCGAGGCGGGACGATCCGGTGATCTGCTCCAGCGGGCAGTGGGCAACATCCGGACCGCCATCAACGGCGTCACCCTGGAGCCGAAGGTCACGCTCGACCAGGATGCGCTGCTTGCCGAGCTCGACATGCTGGCCGTGAGCGTCCGCCGCACGCCGGTCAACGCCACGGTCACCTCGACCGACGACGGGTTCGTGGTCGAGTACGGCCGCGACGGCCATCAGCTCGCTTCCGGTAGCTCGGCTGCGATCCGCGAAGCCCTCACCGCGCTCGATGCGCCGGCCGAAGTCTCGATCCCGCTGTCCGTGCTCAGCATCCAGCCGAACGTGACCTCGATGGAGGCGATGCAGGCCCAGGCCGCCGCGGAACGGATCGCGGCGGACCTCGCCCTCAAGGCAGGTGATGAGAGCTGGACGATCAACGCCGCGACCATCCGGAGCTGGATCACCTTCAATCCGGGCCCCGCGGGCGATTGCCAGGCCACGGTCGACGAGGCTCGGATCGCGACTCACCTCGGCGGGATCGCCAAGAAGATCCAGCGCCCGGCCAGGGACGCGTCGTTCCTCGTCGGCCGAAGTGGTGGCGTGGTCGGCGTGACGGCCGCGCGCAATGGGCGCCGCCTGGACACTGCGGCAACGGCGACCCGCCTCGCGCAGGTATTTGCGATCCGCGCGAGCGGCACCAAGCTCGAGGCCGTCCAGCCGGTCCTGACGATGATCGAGCCCCGCCTGACGACCGAGGAGGCCAACAAGTCCGCCCCCCTGATGCGACGGATCTCGAAGTGGACGACGTACTTCCCGATCGGCATCAAGAACGGCTTCGGCGCCAACATCTGGATCCCCGCCCGCCTGATCGACGGGTACGTGGTCGCCCCGGGTGCGACGTTCGACTTCTGGAAGGCGGTAGGCCCGGTGACCCGCGAGCGCGGTTTCCGCCAGGGCGGCGCGATCATCAACGGCAAGACCGAGCCGCAGGGCGCGCTCGCGGGCGGCATCTGCTCCTGCTCGACGACGCTGTTCAACGCGGCGCTCCGGGCCGGTTTCGAGATGAAGGCCCGCCGGAATCACTTCTACTACATCGATCGCTATCCGCTGGGTCTCGACGCGACCGTGTTCATCAGCGGTGGCTCCGTCCAGACGATGAGCTGGCGGAACGACACCAAGTACCCCGTCCTGATCCGTGGCAAGAACACCCGGAGCGGCGGCTCGGGCTATGTCACCTTCGAGCTGTACAGCGTCCCGAACAACCGCCGAGTCGTGATCGGCAATCCGACGGTGCGCAACGTCCGCTACGCCTCGGACACGATCCAGTACACGAACTCGTTGCCGCCCGGCCGCAGCGAGCGCATCGAGTACCCGGTGGATGGCAAGCAGGTCTGGCGCACGGTGACCGTCTACGAGAACGGCAAGATGCTTCGCCGCGTGACCTACTACAGCAACTACGCGCGGATCACCGGGATCACGCTCGTCGGGCGGGGGCACGCCGCGTCCTGAGCCGCTCCAGCAGCAGTGCGGCGTCTCGTTCGACGATCATCCTCACCGCGACCGGGCGCCGGACCGGCCTGGCCCGACCCGTCACGCTTTACGCCTTTGCTGACGGGGACGACCTGGTGGTCGTGGGCTCACGTGGCGGAGCCAAGCGGGATCCCGCCTGGGTCGGCAACCTTCGTGCCCATCCGCACGCGACCGTTCGTCACGGCAAGGGCGGCGATGCCCGGCCGGTCGTCGCCCGTGAGGCGACGGGCAGGAACCGCGATCGTCTGTGGGACCTGGTCACCACAGCGTTCCCGATGTATCGGGCGTTCCAGCGCCGGACGGAGCGGACGATCCCGCTGTTCGCCCTCAAGCCCGCCAAGGGGGGCTAGAGGACCACCGGGCGGCCCTCCCGAGCCGGGAACGACGGTCGTCATTCGCGAACTCGAGAGGAGCCGACAACCTCCCTGCCGATCAGCCCAGGGTCACCTGGGTCAGTCGGGCGGTCCGGGGCAGTAATACGGCGTGAGATCGATCCCCAGCGACGGGTGCGGCCCGACCATCCGGACCACGTTGCCGTCGGGGTCGAACTTGACGAGGCCCGTGTCCTTGATCAAGGTCCGGCCCGTCAGCTGTGAGATGAGGTGCAGTGGTACGCCGATCACGATCCGGGAGCCGTCCGGCTTGGTGATGGTCATCCCATGTCCCTTCTCGATCGGGATTCGGGGGTCCGCAGGCACGAAGGTCCGCTTGACCTTGAGGACCGTCTTGCCGCTCGGGTACTCGAGCAAGGCCCAGCTCTCGGTCAGTGTCGTCTCCGTTTCGATGCCGCAGGTCTCGACGATGAAGTCGTCGAGGAACGTAACCGTGTAGGAATCGCTCGTGCGTACGGGCCTGCCGCCACCGTCCGCCTGGACTGGCCCGGCGCCCAGGGCGCCGAGCAATAGGGTCGCCAGAACTGCCAGGGTGGTCGCTCGCCGGTTCATCGCCTACCTCCACGTTGTGGTTGGAGGCGAACGTTGACGCCGACGGGTTGCGCGAACCAGCGGGATCGCCCGGGGCGGCCGGCCGGGGATAGCTCGGGTGTCCGACGCTTCCGCCGTGTGCCAGCATGCATGGATGGAACGGCGCACGGGCCTTCTGCTCGCGGCGGGCGTGATCGCCTTCGCGGCCCTGACCACGATGGTCGGTATCGCAAGCGGCGCACCACCGCAGTTCCTGATCGCCGACCTCGCGACTGGGCTGACATTCGTCGTCGCGGGGCTCGCTGCTGTCTGGCTCCGCCCGGGCTCACCCGCCGGCCGCCTGCTCCTCCTCGGCGGCGGCCTCTGGTACGTCGGCAGCTATGCGCCGAGCGGCCAGCCTGTCGTCACCCATCTGGGGTTCGCCTTCGAGGCCTACTACGACCTGCTCCTCGCCGCGCTCCTCCTGATCCTGTCCTCTCCCCCGCAGCGGCTCACGCCCCGGGGCCTCATCATCGCCTTCGCGGCGGCCATGGTCGGCCGATCGCTGGGCCGTCTCTTCCTCCAGGATCCGGTCCGCCTCTTCGACTGCGCCGAGTGCCCCCCCAACCCCTTCGCGCTCTGGCCGAACCTCACCGCATTCCAGACGGTGGAGGTCGCCTCGAACCTCGCAATCGCCGGGCTTGCCCTGACGCTGGGCGTGGTCGTGCTTTGGCGGCTCGTCCGCGCCGGCCCCGTACTGCGGCGGGTCCGCTGGCCGGTCCTCGTCGCTGGGTCACTGGCCATGGGCGTGGCGGCATACGACGCGTTCGAATACGCGTGGAGCACGATGACCGGCACGTTCCTGATCGACCTGCCGGAGCCGATGTCCGAGCTCTTTGCCTGGTCCGTGTATGGCGCGCGGGTCATGGTGCCGGTGGCGCTCCTTCTGGCGACGCTCCGGCTCATGAGCGCCCCAGGACCGCTCGGGCCGTTCGCCGCGGGCATTGACCGATCCTCGGGCGGCACAATCGGCGACGCGCTCCGGACCGCGCTCGGCGACTCGTCCCTCAGACTCCTGCGCCCGGCGGGCGCCGGTGGCTGGGTCGACGAGGACGGGACGGCCGCCCAACTGCCCATCGGGGGTTCGGGGGCAGCCGTCACCCAGGTCGGCCCAGCGGAGCGACCGGTCGCCTGGCTCGTGCACGACACCGCGCTGCTGGAGCAGCCCGAACTGCTCCACGCGGTCGTGCGCGTTCTCCGCCTTGCCCTCGAGAACGAGCGCCTGGAAGGTGAGCTTCGACACCAGCTCCAGGCCGTGACGGAGTCGCGCCAGCGGATCGTCACGGCGGCCCAGGAAGAGCGACGGCGCGTGGAGCGGGACCTGCACGACGGCGCCCAGCAGCGGCTGGTGGCAGTGATGCTCGCCCTTCAGGAGGCACGCGCGACGGTGGACGCGGAGTCGGCCCCGGCAGCCCTTCGGGAGCGGCTGGAGGCTGCCGCGAGGGAGACGACGGAAGCCATACGCGAGCTTCGTGAGCTTGCGCGCGGCATCCATCCGGCGATCCTCGAGGACGAAGGTCTGGCGGCGGCCGTGCATGCCCTCGCCCGCCGGGCAGCCATCCCGATCGACGTCCAGGTGTCACTCGACGGGCGCCTGCCGCCTCTCGTCGAGTCGACCGCCTACTTCACGATCGCCGAAGCGCTCACGAACATCCAGCGCCACGCGAGCGCGAGCCGCGCAACCGTTCGCCTTACGCACGCGGCCGGCCGGCTGGAGGTCGAGGTCGAGGACGACGGCGCCGGCGGCGCGGATCCTGCCCGGGGGACCGGCCTGCGCGGCCTAGTGGACCGCGTGGCGGCCATCGGAGGGCGCCTGGACATTGCAAGTGAGCCGGCCAAGGGCACGCGCATCCGCACATCGATACCGACGACCGGGGGCATCCCGTGAACGGCCTGCGCGCGATCGTCGCGGACGACTCGGTCGTCATCCGTCAGGGCGTTGCGCGGATCCTGGTTGACGGTGGGTTCCGGGTCACAACCGAGGCGCGGGACGCCACGGAACTGTTGTCTGCGGTGGCCGCCGAGCCGCCGCACCTCGCCGTCATCGACATCCGGATGCCGCCCGGCGGCACGGCCGGGCTCGTCGCCGCACTGACGATCCGTGACCGGTTCCCGACCGTGGGTGTGCTCGTCCTGTCACAGTTCCTGGAGCCTGAGTACGCCCTGCGCTTGCTGGGTGCCGGCGTGGACCGCGTCGGCTACCTCCTGAAAGATCGGCTCGGGGAGGCCGCGGAGCTCCTGGACGCAGCCCATCGTGTCGCCGCGGGTGGATCCGCCGTCGACCCGGCCGTCATCGCAGAGCTTGTGCGGGCGCGCCGCCGCGACGATCGGCTGACGCGGCTGACCGAGCGCGAGCACGAGGCGCTCGCCCTGATCGCCGAGGGCCACTCCAACCGGGCGATCGCGGAACGCCTCGGGATCACGACGAAGACCCTCGAGGGCATGAGCGGGACGATCTTCTCGAAGCTCGGGCTCGAGGACGATCCGGATGTCAACCGCCGGGTCCTCGCCGTGCTCCTCTACCTGGACGGCGGCACCGAGTAGCCGGTCAGCCTCCGGCCGACTTCGCGCCGACTGCGTTCTGGCCAATTGGTGGAGATGGGGGAGAGTCGAACTCCCCGTCCAGAGCCCTTCGTCCGGGACTTACTACGAGCGTGTCCGATCGTTTGTCGTCGACCGGCGGGGCGGCGATCGGCAGCCTACCCGTCGGTCCAGTCACGTGTCCCTAGATCGGGCTTGATCCCG
>DATBLH010000095.1:0-5946 GCA_036555445.1 Candidatus Limnocylindrales bacterium | reverse complement strand
TACTCCCGGAGCAGGCTCCGCAGGGCCGCCTTCACGCGGTCCTCGAGGCTGCTGCCGACCCCGACGTCGGTCAGGGCGGCGCGCGAGGCCTCCCGGGCCTCCGACAGCGAGTAGCCCAGCGCCTGGAGTGCGGCCACGATCTCCCCCTCGCCGGCGGTACCCGAGGTCGTCGCCGTCGCCGCTGCCGCGACGCCCGCCGCCGTGACCTTCTCCTTCAGCTCGAAGATCACGCGCTCGGCCAGCTTGCGACCGATCCCCGGGATCGAGACCAGCACGGCCTGGTCCTGTTGCATGATCGCGAGCTGGAGGTCCGGCGTGGGGCGGCTGCCGACGATCGCGAGCGCCACCTTGGGTCCCACGCCGGTGACCGTCAGGAGCAGGTTGAAGAACCCGAGCTCCTCCACCGTCCGGAACCCGAACAACGCCTGCTGGTCCTCGCGCACGAGGTGATAGGTGTGGAGCTTGAGTCGCGAGCCCGGGACCGCTGCGGCGAGGACCGCCGGCGCGGCATGCACGCGATATCCGAGGCCGCCCGTCTCGAGGACCAGCGACTCGGCGGCCACCGCCGCGACGACGCCCTCGACCGACGCGATCATCCGGGCCGCGCGTCAGCGACCGCGGCCGGACCGGCGCTCGCCGGCAAGGGCTTCGCGGACCGCACGCTCGTAGGCCGTCTCGCCGCGCGCGATGGGGGCCGCCGCCGCACGATCCATCACCGGTGCCGAGATCCGCTCCCCGAGACGCTCCCGATTCGCGATGCAGATCGCCACCGCCAGCGCGTCGGCCGCATCGTCGGGTGTCGGGAGCTCGGCCATCCCCAGCACCAGCTGGACCATCCGCTGGACCTGGCCCTTGTCGGCGGCGCCGTAACCCGCGACCGCGCTCTTGACCTCGTTGGGGGTGGCATCGCGGACGGGCACCTGCGCCTCCCCGGCTGCCAGCAGCACGGCGCCCCGTGCCTGGCCGACCGCAAACGCGGTCTGGGCGTTGCGCGAGAAGAACAGCCGCTCCACGCCCATCAACGCCGGCTTGTGGAGCGCGATCAGGTCGCGGATGAGGGCGTGGATCGCCACCAGGCGCTCCGGCAGTGCCAGGTCCGGGCTCGTGTCCAGGCAGCCGTGGTCGACGGCCCGGAGCCGATCTCCCTGTTGCTCGATGATGCCGTAGCCGGTCGCGGCGGTTCCCGGGTCAACGCCCAGGACGATCATCCGGCAACCTCGGCGAAGACCTCCTCCGGGATGTCGAAGTTCGCCGTGACCCGGCTCACGTCGTCCAGATCCTCGAGTGACTCGACGAGGCGCAGGTTCTGGCGAGCTCGATCGATGTCCACGGGGACCGTTTGCTTGGCGATCATCGTGCTCTCGGCCGAGTCGACCGCGATCCCTGCCGCCTCCAGCGCCTGGCGGACGGTCTCCAGGTTGCCGGGCGACGTGTAGATCTCGATCCGCTCGTCGTCGTCCGTGTCGACGTCCTCGGCGCCGGCGTCGATCGCCGCCAGGGCGACCTCGTCGCCATCCACGCCGGTCCGGTCCACGCTGATGAGCCCGCGCGGCTCGAACTGCCAGGCCACCGCGCCCGAGCCCGCCAGCTGGCCGCCCGCCTTGGTGAACACCGAGCGCACCTCGGCGGCGGTCCGGTTCCGGTTGTCGGTCTGGGCCTCGATGATCACGGCAACCCCGCCCGGACCGTAGCCCTCGTAGACGATCTCCTCGAAGTTCGCCTCGTCGCCGCTCCCGGTCGCCCGCTCGATCGCGCGCTTGATATTGTCGGCGGGCATGTTGATCGGCGGTCGGCGTGCCTTCTCGACGGCCAACCGGAGCCGGTAGTTCGCGTCGAGATCGCCGCCGCCCGCCCGCGCCGCGACCATGATCTCCCGGGTCACCTTCGTGAACAGGGCGCCGCGCCTGGCGTCGTTGGCGCCTTTCTGGCGCTTGATCGTGGACCACTTGGAGTGACCGGACATCGGCCGCGAGTATACCGACGGCCTTGGCCCGCGGACCAGAGCGACTAGAATGCTCGGACCGTCCCGCGCGGACGTGTCCCCTTGCTTCGACCCCCATCCGAGCCCGTGAGGACCGATCGCCGATGACGACGAAGAGCGCCGACCTCGCCCACGTTCGGAGCGTCGTGTTGGCCGGGCATGCCGGCGCCGGCAAGACGACGCTCGCCGAGCACATCCTCCACCGCGCCGGGGCCGTTGGACGCCTCGGCCGGGTCGACGACGGGACCGCCCACCTCGACCACGAGCCCGAGGAGCAGAAGCGGCAGGAGTCGCTCAGTCTCGCGGTCGCGACGTTCGAGCACGCCGATCACCGGATCACGCTCGTCGACACGCCCGGCTACGCGGACTTCGTGGCCGAGATGATCCAGGGCTTCCACGCCGCGGATGCGGCAGTGTTCGTGATGGACGCCCGAGGCGGCGTCGAGGCCGGCCTGGAGACCGCCGTGCGCCTCGGTCGATCGACGGGCACGGCGGCGTGCTTCGTCATCAACCAGTGCGATCGTGAGAACGCTGACCCGACCGCCGCGCTGGATGCCCTTCGCTCGGCGTTCGGGAACAAGATCGCCCCGCTCCATCTCGCGATCGGCAGCGCCGAGGGCTTCACCGGCTACGTCGACCTCGTCCATCGCAAGGCCTATCGCGTCGAGGGCGGCAAGGAGTCGGAGATCCCGGTCCCCGAGGAGATGGCCGACGAGATCGCCCGCCGCCGCGACCAGCTGCTGGAAGCGGCGGCCGAGGCCGACGACGACGTCCTGACCAAGTACCTCGAAGGCGAGGAGGTCTCGGACGCCGAGCTCGACGCCTGCCTCCACAAGGGCGTTCGGGAGTCCGTGCTTGCTCCGGTGCTCGTGGCCTCCGCGGCCAAGGAGATCGGCCTGGAGGCCCTCCTGGACGCGTTCGTGCGTTATCTCCCTTCGCCCGAGGAGGAGGGTCCGTACGCAGCGACCGACAAGTCCGGGGCGGCGGTCGAGGTCCCGTCCGATCCGGCCGGTCCCCTCGTCGCACGCGTGTTCAAGACGGCTGCCGACCCGTTCGTGGGCCGATTGACGTTCGTCCGCGTGCTGTCGGGGACGCTCCGCAGCCAGAGCCACGTCTGGAACACGAATCGCAACGAGGACGAGCGGATCGGTCAGCTCCTCCTGCTCCACGGCAAGGACCAGGAGGCGACCGGGGAGCTCAAGGCGGGCGAGATCGGCGCCGTGGCCAAGCTCGGGGTCACCGAGACCGGCGACACGCTGGCCACGAAGGAGCGACCACTCAAACTCGCCCCGATCCCGTTCCCGGAGCCGACGCTCACCGTGGCCATCGAGCCCCAGACGAAGAGCGACCTGGACAAGATGGGACCGGCTCTCCAGCGGATGCTGGAGGAGGAGCCGACCGCCCGCGTCGAGCGGAGCGACACCGGCGAGCAGCTCCTGATCGCCCTCGGAGATGCCCACATTGCGGTGATCACCGAGCGCCTCAAGCGCAAGTTCGGGGCGGCCATCATCACCCGGGTGCCCAAGGTCCCGTACAAGGAGACGATCCGCGGCAACACCAGGGCCCACGGGCGGTACAAGAAGCAGACCGGCGGCCACGGCATGTTCGGGGACGTGTGGATCGAGCTCGAGCCGAACCCCGGCGGCGGCGTGGCGTTCGCCGAGAAGGTCGTCGGTGGATCCGTCCCGCGCCAGTACTTCCCGGGCGTGGAAAAGGGAATCCGCGAGACCGCGGCAGAGGGGGTCGTGGCCGGCTATCCCCTATCCGACTTCAAGGCGACGCTCTACGACGGCTCGTTCCATACCGTCGACTCCAACGAGCTGTCGTTCAAGATCGCGGCATCGATGGCCCTCAAGGAGGGTGTCCAGCAGGCGAAGCCCGTGCTCCTGGAGCCGATCATGACCGTCGAGGTCCGGATTCCCGAGGCATTCATGGGCGAGGTCAACCGCGACCTCAACGGCCGACGCGGCCGGGTCCTCGGGATGGACACGAATGACGGCCAGCAGGTGATCACCGCCCACGTCCCGCAGGCCGAGCTGTTCAGTTACGCCACCGAGCTGCGATCACTCACCGGCGGCCGTGGCACGTTCAGCTCGACGCTCGACCACTACGAGGAGGTGCCGTCGCACCTTGCCGAAAAGGTCATCGCGGAGCACAAGAAGGAACTGGCCGAGAGTCACTGACCGGCCCCGGCCCGGGCTGCGGGCGGCCTGCGCGTGGGCGGCGGCAGGCGGTCACCGGCCGAAGCCGGGCAGTCCCGCCGACCGACTGATCACCCCGGCGGAATGTTCGCGTTGCGGTGGAACACGTTCTCGGGGTCGAGCTGACGCTTCAGTGCGCTCAGTCGCTTGAGCCGCCCGTCCGTGTAGGCCGCCCGGAGCGAACCCTGTCCTTCGTCGACGAGGTTGTTGACGTACACGCCCAGCGAGAATGGTCGCATCCGATCGGCTGCCGACCGCGCGGCGGCAATCCGAGTGTCGTCCTCGACGGGTTCGTCCCAGTAGGCCACGGCGAGGTAGTCGAACGCGGCATCGCGGTGTGAGAACGCCGTCGCGTCGCGAGGGCGATCGCCGATGGCCCCGCCCTGCTGGACCAACTCCACATGACAGGCCATGTTGGCGTCGGGATCGAAGGTCGGCCCAAGGAATGCCGTGATCGCGGGCGGCGTGAGATCGCCGACGTAGTGCGCGCGCCAGTAGCGACGGCGGCGAGCGCCGGGCACGCCGTCCCCCGCTCGCTGGCTGTCCCGATACGTCGGTCGCGTGCGCGAGTCGACGAGTGGGCGCGCGATGGCGCGCAGGCCCGAGAGCGCCGCGGCGAGCCGCTCCCGACCGTCCACGATGGCCGCCCCGACCCAGAGCACCGGTTTGTCGATTCGTTCTCCGGGCAGCCCCTGTCCCGCTTGCCCGTTGACCAGCGACACCCATGTCGTCACCGAGCGATCGCCATTCGCCGAGAGTTCGCCGAATGCCTCCAGGACCGCCAGGGCGTCACGTGGGTGGAACGCCATCTCGACCGACCAGATGCGCGCAGGGATCGGGTGGACCCGGAACTCGAGGGCTGTCGCGATGCCGAAGTTGCCCCCGCCGCCACACAGTCCCCAGAACAGCTCGGGGTCGGACTCCTGGGTCACCTGCCGGATCGCGCCATCCGCCGTGACCAGCTCAACGGCCGTGAGGTTGTCGCTGGCGAGGCCGTGCCGCCGGCCGAGGATCCCGTATCCACCCCCAAGCGTCAGACCGGCAACGCCCGTGTGCGACACATAGCCGCCGGTCGTCGCCAGCCCATGGCGGGTCGTCTCCCTGTCCATGTCCCGAAGCCGCGCCCCGCCCTGCACCCAGGCGACCTGCCGGTCCACATCCACGCGGACGCCGCGCATCCGACCCAGATCGATCACGATTCCGTCATCGACCGTGGAGTGCCCGGCCGGGCTGTGCGCGCCTCCGCGGACTGCGATCTCGAGGCCCTGCGCCCTGGCGAATCGAACGGCCGTCGCGACATCGGCGGCTCCGACCGGGCGCACGATGAGGGCGGGATGGCGATCGATCATCGCGTTGAAGACCAGACGCGCGGTCTCGTACTCCGGGTCCCTCGGTCCGATGATCTCGCCGTCGAACGAGCGTCGAAACGCGGCACGCGCGCGACTCCGGAGCCGGGTCGCGCCAACGCCGATACGGTCGCGTCGCATGGGATCTCCCTCCTCGAGCGAGCATAGGCTCGGCCCATCACGCTAGCGTCGCGCCTCAATCGGGTCTGAAGGCGGCGATGGCCTCTGCCAGCGAGATCCGGTTCTCGTAGAGCGCTCGACCCACGATCGCGCCGACGCAGCCGACGTCCCGCACCACATGCAGGTCGGCCAGCGACGAGATCCCGGCCGACGCCACGATCGCCCCGCGGCCGAGCCCGACGAGCTCTCGCAGGAGCACCAGGTCCGGTCCCTCGAGCGACCCGTCGCGCTCGATGGA
>DATBLH010000089.1:0-10134 GCA_036555445.1 Candidatus Limnocylindrales bacterium | reverse complement strand
GACGGCAAGCCGATCGATGAGAGTGTGGGCACCATGCTCATGCGCGTGATCTACCACTACTGGTATCACACGGGTGAAGCGGCGGCGGTCCGCCAGCTGCTCGGGCACGTGGAGCTGCCCGAGTTCGTTGGGGACATGGACAAGGCGACGTACCGCCCCG
This sequence comes from Candidatus Limnocylindrales bacterium, assembly GCA_036555445.1. GTDB lineage: Bacteria > Chloroflexota > Limnocylindria > Limnocylindrales > CSP1-4 > DATBLH01. The sequence goes on along the minus strand of DATBLH010000089.1, from coordinate 9,974 downwards.
AGACGCTGCCAACCCGAGGCTGAGGCACGTGGAGGATCCGCCGTTGGGCTGAGTCCCGCGGCATCCGGCAGGCAAACGACGATGCGGTCGAGGCCAATGCGAGCCAGCTTGAGCGCGCCGGAGTCGTCCAGGCTGTCGTCGTCCGCGACCGCGAGGTGGGCTCGATCGAATGGGTAGCGGCTGCCCTGCGGTTCTTCGAGAAAAGACAGCGGGCGTGCCCCCAAGGGGATTCGAACCCCTGATCTCCACCTTGAAAGGGTGGCGTCCTAGGCCTCTAGACGATGGGGGCAGGGCCGGCCGAGTCTAGCAGAGGGTCCCTCGATCACCCGTCAGAGCGCCCCTCGAAAACCCGCCGCGTCAGGGCCGAAAAGGGTCAGCCGGCGGCCTGGCTCAGCAGCATCAGGACGACCGCCGCCCCCCAGCATCCGAACGCCGCAATCGCGCACAGCCCGCCGAGGAGCGCCATCGCGAATGCGCGGCCATCGGCACCCATCCGACCCGCCTCGAGGACGGACCACGCACCGGCGGCCGCAAGCCCGGCGAACACCAGGCCGAGCACCACTGCGCCCGACGCGAGCAGCGGGATCGACGACGCGTCGCGGACCGTGATCGCGTACGCGAGATAGGCGATCGAGCCGGCGAGGGCGAGGACGATGAGCACGCGTACCGGCGTGATCACGAGGGGTCCAACCTGGACGCCGCGCCGTGGCGGACGCCCGCCCGGCTCGGCCCAGTCGTCGGGCTCGCGGCCCCGCCGTCGCTGGCGATCGTCCGCCCACTGGTCGCGATCGTGGGCCCACTGGTCGCGCTCGCCCGGCCACTGGTCGCGGTCCCGCACGTTGCCAGGCGGGCTCCGCCAGCCCTCGGCCGGTCGACGAATACGGCGATCCATGGGGCCATCCTAACCGGCCTGTTAGGATGCGGCCCCCGCTAGTCGATCAGGATGCGCATCGCCCTTCTCGCCCCGACCTACGAACGGGTGCCGCCCGCGACGTACGGTGGCACCGAGCAGATCGTCGCGGTCCTTGCCGACGAGCTGGTCGCGCGCGGCCACGCCGTGACGCTGTTCGCGACCGGCGATTCCGACACCGCCGCCCACCTCCGCTCGATCACCCCACGACCGTTCCGCTACGGCGACCCGGACGGCCCGATGCACGCCGAGTACGTCCACCTGGCCAATGCCCAGGCAGCGTTCCTCGCCGCGGCCGACGGGGAGTTCGACATCGTCCACAACCATGCAATGGTGGAAGGCCTCGCCCTTGCCGCGTTCTCGACCACGCCGGTCCTGACCACTTGCCACAACCCGTACGCGCCCGAGACCGAGCCGATTTGGGCCGCCTATCCCTGGTTCCACCACGCGCTCTCGTGGGCCGGTGACGCGACCTTCCCGGAGCATGGCCGTCTGCCCCCGATCCATCACGGCATCGACGTCGCCAGCTTCCCGTTCTCGGATCGGGGCGACGGCTATCTCGTATTCCTCGGCCGGTTCTCGCCGGCCAAGGGCGCGGCGACCGCGATCGAGGCCGCCCGGCGGTCCGGCCGGAAGCTTCTCCTGGCGGGCAAGATCGACCGCCACGACGAGGCCCACTTCACGAGCGAGATCCAGCCGCGGATCGACGGGGACCACGTGCGCTACGTGGGCGAGGTGGATGCCGACGCGAAGCGACGCCTGCTGGCCGGCGCCGACGCCGTCCTGTTCCCGATCGACTGGGACGAGCCCTTCGGCCTGGTCGTCGTCGAGGCGCTCGCGAGCGGCACCCCGGTGATCGGCTTCCGGCGGGCGAGCGTCCCGGAGCTGGTCGAGGACGGGGTGACGGGCTTCGTCGTCGCCGACGAGGACGGGATGGTGGACGCCATCGAGCGACTGGGCTCGATCGATCGCCGCGCCTGCCGGCGCGACGCCGAGCGGCGGTTCACGGTCCGGCGCATGACCGACGACTACGAGCGCACCTATGCGCGGGTCGCGGCCAGCCAGCCGACGCGCCCGATCCGGGCACGCGAGGAATCCCTGGCCTAGGCCTGGCCCATGGCACCGATTCGCTAATGCGCGCGGTGTGAACGCAATCGCGGATTCCGGCGGCCACCACGCCGCCCAGGTCGTGGGGCCACGCATGGAAACCCTCTGGAGCGGCGATTCGGGACCGCGATTGGAACGTTACGGTTCACCAGGCGGTCGTTAGCGACTCGCGGCGCTCGAAGCACCGCGCCGCGCCGCCTAGGCCTCGCGGTAGCGCGTCGAGCGGTGATAGATCGCGACGTTGTGCGACAGCCGCGGTCGCTTCAGCTCCAGCGCGGCTCCCTGCTCGCCGAAGGCCTCGGACAGAAACGCCCTCGTCTCGTCGATCGTGTCCCAGGTCCAGAAGCAGTGGAGGACGCGGATCCGGAACCCGCCACGGAGGAACGGTCCGTCGCGGCGTGACCAGGCGCCGTACTCGGGGCGGTCGCCGCGAAGCCGCGAGACGTCGTCGCGGCCGTAGTCGTGGACGATGAGGAGCCGCCCGCCGGGTCGGAGGACCCGGTCCGCCTCGGCAAGCTCTCCCTCGTCGACGCCGTGGAAGCCATTCCAGAAGGCGACGATGGCGTCGGCCGACCGGTCCTCCACGAGCGGCGCCCGGAACGGGTAGACGGGATCGACGTGGACGAGTCGGGCACCGAGCTCGGCCAGCTCCGAGGCGCGCCGACCACCAGCCCCGTCGAGGAGCACGACGTCACGATCGCCGACCGGCCCCAGCGCCTCGAGCGCGCGGACGATCTTGCGCTCGCGGTCGAATGCGTCCCCCAGACGCTCGGCGAGTTCCTGTTCCAGGTCGAGCGGCAGGTCGGCCACGTTTCGCGAGTATAGGCCCGGGTCCGTGCATGCCGGATCGGGCGAGGCGACCGGCGCGACGCGCTGAAACCGCTCTCAGCCGGCCTGCTTCGAGCGACGCGCGGGACGAGGGGCCGGCCCGGTGGTGGAGCGGATGATGAGCCGGGCGCCGAGCCGGAGATGGGCGGTCCGACCCCGATCCCGACGGCTGACCGAGGCCAGCAGGAGCCGGACCGCCTCTTCCCCCTTCCGCCGGACGGGCTGGTGGATGGTCGTGAGCGGCGGGTCGATGTGGGGCGCCAGATCGATGTCGTCGAAGCCGACGACGCTGACGTCGGCGGGGACCCGGAGGCCCTGCTCCCGGACCGCGCGCAGCGCGCCGATCGCCATCGCGTCGCTCATGGCCAGGACTGCGGTGGGCCGGATACCCGTCGACCACGCACGGACGAAGGCTGCGAAGCCCGCGTCCACGGTGGCCGGTCCGAGCACGACGCGATCGTCGCCGAGCTCGATCCCGGCCGAGGCCAGGCCGGTCCGGTACCCGCGGAGCCGGCAGGCGGTGACGCTGCCGGGGTCGATCCCGCGATCTGAGGATGGCGGCTCCACACCGACCACGAGGAACTCGCGATGACCGAGATCGACCAGGTGATCGGCCGCGGCCCGCGCACCGCCCTCGTCATCGACGTCGACCGACGGCAGGTCCGGCAACGCGCTGGAGTCGACGAGCACGAACGGGAGGCCACCCTTCTGGAGCTCCTCGACCTCGGGGTGGCTGCCGTGGAGCCCGATCGCGACCACGCCATCGACGGTCGCCCGATCCACCGCCCGCGCCAGCGATCCGTGGAGCGGCGAGATGAAGTGCAACCCGTACCCGGACTGCTCGGCGGCCAGCGCCACGCCCTCCGCGAACGCGCCGAAGTACGGGTTGGAGAAGCTGATCGAGAGCGGCTTGGGCGTCACCACGCCGATCGTCATCGTCCGGCGCTGGGTGAGCATCCGCGCGACCGGATTGGGCCGGTAGCCGAGGAGCTCCGCGATCTCGAGGATCCGCGTCGCGGTCTCGGGGCGCAGCCGGCCCGGGCTGTTGAAAGCGAACGAGACGGCCGTCTTGGAGACGCCGGCCTCGCGCGCGACGTCGGCGATCCGGATGCGGGTCGCTCGCTCGTCCATCGACACCTCGCCGTCTCGGCCCGACGTGCATCGGCGTTGCACGGCCGGGTTTGCGGGATGGGCTCGGCCTGACGGGAGGGCGGCGAGCCTTGCGGGCGAACTGAGCGCGGCCCCGCAGGAGGAGGAGGCGAGGCCGCGCTCTTCGATGTGCAAACCGGTTTAGCAAACCGGTTTATGAAAACGTACGTCAGCGCTGGAATCGTGTCAAGACCCTGGGCCACCGGAGAGCCTCCGCGGCGGACAGCCGGCGCGCCGGCGGAGCCTAGAATCGGGGCCATGATCGACTCGATCCGGGCGATGCCCGGCGGCATCCGCGTGTTCCTCGCCTACGCGTTCGCCATCCTCGTCGGAATCGGCCTGTCTCTCCGGACCGTGGTCGACCAGGCAATCTCGGCGCCGGTGAGCCCGATCGGGTTGCTGGTGATGATCCTGCTCGCGTACACGATCTTCACCACGACGCTGGTGCTCCAGCGCAAGGAGGCGGCGCGCACGCTGGCGATCGGTCTGGCGAGCCTGACCTTGCCGGCCATCCCGCTGCTCCTCCTGTCGCGGGCGCTGATCCCGGCCCTCGTCCTGATCGCGCTCGCATTCTTCCTGTTCCGCGGCCTCCTCCGCCCGGAGGTCCGAACTTACCTCTCCGAGCCGTAGCGCCGGCGAACCTTCCGGCTCGAAGGGGGTACCCTTTGCCGCGCCGCCGGATGCCCAGCGCGTCCCGGCCATCATCCCGATCCGTCCGATCAGAGGGCGTCCATCCGTGAGCAAGTCGTCGCGCCGAATGTCGCGGTCCGTTATTGGCTCATCGTCCACCGGCATCGCCTCCGGGTCCCGCCCGGGCGCGGGCCGGCCGGCCGCCACCTCCGCGCGCCACGGACGTCGCGAGCGCCCGCGCTACGGCTCCACGGATCGCTCGTTCGTCGAGCGCCACCGGGGGACGCTGCTGACCGTCGCCGCCGGGGCCGTGGCCGTGCTCATCGTGGGCTGGGTATTCCTGGGCGCCACGGCCCGTGGCTATACCTGCGGCAGCATCTGGGAGCCTGAGGCAACTGCCTCACCGTCGGCGGGGCAGACGGCTGGGCTCGGGTACGTCCAGCGGAACATGGGTCGCAGCCACGAGGTCAACCGGCCCCAGCGATATGCGCTCTGCCCGCCGGCCAGCGGCAACCACTACAACATCTCCGGCCTGGGTCCGATCCAGCCCCGGCTCTATGGCCCGGACGACAAGATCGAGCCCATGAGCTGGGTCCACAACCTGGAGCACGGCGGCCTCGTGGTCCTCTACAAGTGCGTGGGCGACGCGTGTGAACCCGCCGGCCAGGACCGGATGCGCGAGTTCTACTCGACCTTCCCGAACAGCCCGATCTGCAACTTCCCACGGGGAAACATCGGGCCGGTGATCGCGCGCTTCGACGACATGGCCTGGCCGTATGCCGCCATCGTCTGGGGTCGCGTGCTGCCTCTCCAGACGTTCGACGCCCAGCAGATCCTGGAGTTCTTCAACACCGAGGCGGAACGCACGAATCCGGAGGTGCTTCCACCGTGCGAGCGGCCGACACCCTCGCCATCGGTGGCTCCCAGCGCCAGCGGATCGGTCCTGCCGTCGGCGAGCTCGAGCGCCAGCCCGTCGTCGTCGAGCCCGGCAGCCTCGAGCCCGGCCGCGTCGGCGCCCGCCTCCGCCAGCCCGGGCTGATCGGCAGCGGCGAACGGTGCGCACGTTCGCCCACGTCGGGAGCACGAGCCCGGGCGCCCTGACCGAGGATGGCCATGTCGACCTTGACGGCACGCTCATCGACCCGACTGAGCTGACGCCGGCCCCCGCGGTTCGACCGGGCAAGGTCGTCTGCGTCGGGCTCAACTACCGGGACCACGTCGCGGAGCACGGAGCTGGGGCACGCCCTCGGGAGCGCCCCATCCTGTTCGGCAAATTCGAGAACGCGGTCGTCGCGTCCGGCCAGCCGATCGTCCGTCCGGAAGGCACGCACGCCCTCGACCTGGAGGTGGAGCTCGGCGTGGTGATCGGCCGGACCGCGCGCCGCGTGTCCCGGCACCAGGCCATGGAGCATGTCGCCGGCTATGTCGTGGTCAACGACGTCTCGGCACGCGACTGGCAGGGGGCGAAGCCGGCGCTCCGTGACGGCGAGTCCGGCGACGGCCAGTGGCTGCGGGCCAAGGGCGCGGACACGTTCCTGCCGATGGGACCGATCTTCGTCACCGCCGACGAGCTGGATCCGGGCGCGGGCCTCCGGCTCCGAAGCTGGCGCATGCCGGCCTCCGGCCCGGACGCCGGCAGGGACGTCCTCATGCAGGACGGGTCGACCGCCGACATGATCTGGTCGGTCCCGGAGCTGATCGAGCTCATCACCGCCGCGATCACGCTCGAGCCCGGCGACGTCATCGCAACCGGCACGCCGTCCGGGGTGGGCGTGTTCCGCGACCCGCCGGTGTTCCTGGAACCGGGCGACCGCGTCCGGTGCGAGGTCGAGGGGATCGGCGTGGTGGAGAATCCGGTCATCGACTGGACGGAGGTCCCCGCCCACGGCTGACACGATGCTCGCCCTGGTGAAGACTGCGCCCGGCCCGGGGCTCGAGCTGCGCAAGGTCCCGCGACCCGAGATCGGGATCAACGATGTCCTGATCCGCGTCCACAAGACCGGCATCTGCGGCACGGACCTCCACATCGAGTCCTGGGATGCGTGGGCCGCCCGGACGATCGAGCCGCCCCTCATCGTGGGCCACGAGTTCGTCGGCGAGATCGTGGACGTGGGCTCGAACGTCAGCGACTTCCATCCCGGCGAGACGGTCAGTGGCGAGGGCCACGTGGTGTGCGGGCGCTGCCGTCATTGCCTCGCCGGACGGCGTCATCTGTGTGCCCACGCGATCGGGCTTGGCGTCGGGCGGGACGGTGCGTTTGCCGAGTACGTGAGCCTGCCGATGACGAACGCCTGGCATCACTGGCCCGGCGTCGACGAGGAGGTCGCCGCGATCTTCGATCCGTTCGGCAACGCGGTCCACACCTCGCTCGCCTTTCCGGTCCTGGGCGAGGACGTTCTCGTGTCCGGTGCCGGCCCGATCGGCCTCATGGCGACGGCCGTGGTCAAGCACGCGGGCGCTCGGTTCGTGGTCGTCTCCGAGCCGAATGGATTTCGCCGAGCGCTGGCCCGCCGGATGGGCGCGACGGAGGTCGTCGACCCCGCGACTGACGACCTCGGCGAGGTCCAGCGACGGCTGGGGATGGTGGAGGGGTTCGACGTGGCCCTCGAGATGTCGGGCAATCCCGACGCGCTCCGGACGGCGATCGCGAACATGGCCCACGGTGGTGGCATCGCCGTCCTCGGGATCCCGACCGAGGACATCGCGATCGACGTCAACCAGATCGTGTTCAAGATGCTGACGCTGCGGGGGATCTATGGTCGCGAGATGTACGAGACCTGGTACAAGATGACGGTGATGCTCCAGTCCGGCCTCGACATCCGGCCCGCGATCACGCATCGCTTTTCGTTCACGGACCACGAGGCTGCCTTCGCCGCGGCACGGTCCGGGGAGTCCGGCAAGGTGATCATGGACTGGCAATCGTGAGCACCACCCACCGGGACCCGCTCGCGTTCCTACGTGACGAGCTGGCGGCCCTCCGCGAGCGACATCTGTTCCGACCGCTCCGGGTCATGTCCTCGGCGCAGGGACCGGTCGCATCCGTCGACGGGAAGCGGGTGATCAGTCTCTCGTCGAACGACTATCTCGGGCTCACGCATCACCCGCGGCTCCGCGAGGCGGCGATCGCCGCGACCAGGGATCTGGGCGCAGGCTCCGGGGCCGTCCGCACGATCGCCGGGACGATGTCGGTCCACGAGGAGCTCGAGGCGGACCTGGCCCGGTTCAAGGGCGTCGAGGCGGTGCTCACGTTCCAGTCCGGGTTCACCGCCAACACCGGGGTCATCCCCACGATCACCGGCGAGACCGACCTCATCGTCTCGGACGAGCTCAATCACGCCTCGATCATCGATGGAATGCGGTTGTCGAAGGCGCCACGGAAAGTCTTCCCGCACGGCGACGTTGAGGGGTTGCGCGGAATCCTCCGCGAGGCGACGGAGCGTGGTCGCGACGGTGGAGCCCCCTACCGGCTGATCCTGGTGGTCACCGACGGCGTGTTCAGCATGGACGGTGACATCGCGCCGTTGCCCGGGATCGTGGACGTGGCCGAGGAATTCGGGGCGGCGGTCATGGTCGACGACGCGCACGCATCGGGCGTCCTCGGGCGGAACGGACGCGGATCCGTGGACCACTTCGGGCTTCACGGCCGAGTGGCGATCCAGGTGGGGACACTGTCCAAGGCGGTGGGCGTCCTCGGCGGCTATGTCGCCGGCTCCCAGGACCTGCGGGATCTCCTCATCCAGCGGGCGCGCCCGTTCCTGTTCTCGACCTCGCATCCACCGTCCGTGGCGGCCTCGTGCCGTGAGGCGATCCGGATCATGGACGAGGAACCCGAGCTGATCGAGCGGCTGTGGGCGAACACCCGCCGGTTCAAGGCAGAGCTGGCCCGCCTCGGCTTCGACACCGGTCGCTCGGAGACGCCGATCACCCCGGTCATCCTCGGCGACTCCGAGACCACGATCCGGTTCTCGGGGCGACTGTTCGAGGAAGGCGTGTTCGCCACCTCCGTCGTATTCCCCACGGTCGCCCTCGACCGCGCCCGGATCCGCACGATCGTCACCGCGGCCCACACGGACGAGATGCTGGACACGGCGCTCGAGGCGTTCGCGCGCGTCGGCAGAGAGCTCGGCGTCATCGCCGCGTGACGGACGAACCAGCCGACGCCCCGCCGCCGGCGACATCCCCGGTGGCGGGTCCCGAGGTCGACCGCGACCTGCCCCTCGACAGCCACCTGCACACCGACCTGTCGCCGGACTCCGCGGTGCCCATCGACGCCTACTGCGAGGCGGCGCTGGAACGGAACGTGTCCGAGATCGCGATCACTGACCATGTCGACTTCAACCCGCGCTACCCCGCCTACGGCTACGCGTCCTTCACCGAACGTGAGCGCGTCGTCCGCGATGCTGCGGACCGCTGGGCGCCGCAGGGGCTCGAGGTCCGGTTCGGTGTCGAGATCACGTATGAACGCGCGCGCGAGGAAGAGATCCGCGACCACCTCCGGCGCCACGCCTACGACTACGTGATCGGCTCCGTCCACATCGGCGCCGGCTCGCCGTACCGGTTCGAGCGCGTTGCCGGCTGGGTCCAGGGCAGGACGCTCGCGGCGGTGGTGGCGCCCTACTTCGACGAGGTCGCCGATGCGGCACGGTCGGGGATGTTCGACACCCTCGGCCACCTCGACTTCGTCAAGCGTTATCTCCATCCGCACGTCACGCCTTCCCAGCTCGCGGGGGCGCCGGAGCTCTACGAGCCGGTGCTGTCGGCGCTGATCGAGAGCGGCACCGCGCTCGAGGTGAACACCTCCGGGCTCCGGCAGTCGCCCGGCGAGACGTATCCGGCGCCGCCAATCGTGGCTCGATTCCGGGCGCTGGGCGGGCGGGCCGTGACGGCCGGCTCGGATGCTCACCGGGCGGACTCGTTCGCGTTCGGCCTCGCGGCCGGCTACCGGGCTGTCCAAGCGGCCGGCTTCCGGGAGGTCGCGTTCCGTCGCGGCGGCCGCGATCGGGTGTGGGTGGCGGCGCCCGAGCCGGAACGCGTCCCATCCCCATGACGGCGATGGAGCTGACCGTCCTCGGAGCCGGCCCGGCCTACACGGATCGACCGGGTGCCCTCGGTGCGGCGTACCTCGTCGGCGCCGCGGGCTCCGCGATCCTGCTCGATTTCGGTCAGGGAGCGTTCCCCTCGCTGGCGGCGACGATTCCGCCCGAGGAGCTCGACGGCATCCTCATCAGCCATCTCCATCCCGACCATTTCATCGACCTCGTTGCCCTCCGCCACTACCTCCGCTACGAGTTCGAGCCGCCGCGCCGATTGACCGTCCACGCCCCGGCGGCCCTGGCCGAGCGGATCGACG
>DATBLH010000075.1:0-22150 GCA_036555445.1 Candidatus Limnocylindrales bacterium | reverse complement strand
GCGGACCGGCTGTTCGAGCCGTTCTATCGCAGCGACGCGGCGAAGTCGAGCGCCAACGGGGTCGGCATCGGCCTCGCCGTTTGTGCGCGGGTGGCACGGATCCAGGGCGGTCGAGTCTGGGCACGACCTCGCGAGGGCGGTGGCGCCGAGGTCGGGTTCGCCCTGCCGCTCGCCTGACGACAGCGGCCGCGGCTCAGGCCGGAGGCGGCTCCGCGGTCCGAAGCCGCGGGAGCAGCACCTGGTGATAGGCGTAGACGAGGAACAGGCCGCCCGCGATCGCGAGCGCGAACCGCTCGGCGCCATAGGTCTCGAAGAACGCGCCGATCGTAGCTCCGACGACCTTCGGGTAGTAGAGCAGATCGCTGGGATCGGGTCGCGGCAGGCCGATCTCCGCGCGCTCCATCTGGCCCAGCGCGATCGCGGCCTCTCGGGAGATCCAGGACGCGAACACGAGGCCGCCGGCCACGGCACCCAGGTTCCACGGACCGCGATAGGTCGTCGCCCGGATGAGCAGCAACCCGACGGTGAGAGACAGCGGCGCCGTGCTCGCGATGTTGCCGATCAGGCCGACGCCATCATCGAGGCCCAGGATGGCGAGGATCACACCCGGACCGGCACCGCTCACGAGCAGGGCGAATCCGGTGAGGGCGCCGGCAACGGCGGACAGCCGCTGGAGGTCTGACCACAGCGACCGGGTCTGGGGGGCGGTCACGACCGATCGTCGGACAGGTGAACCGCCGCCGCGACCAGGCCGACGACCTCCTCGAGCTCGGCGACCGACCGGGGGTCGTGCGGCTGACCGTCGGCTCGCGGCCCGGCGAGGAGGGCGGTCATCGACGGGGCAGCGCCACGGATCGGTAGCCGGATCACGGCCGGCAGCGGCCACTCACCGGCCGTGGCGGTCGGCCGGTCCTCGGCATCGACGATGGCCACGCCCCTGGCGCCCAGCTCGCGCACGGCTTCGGTCGCCAGTCGTTCCGCGGCGCGGCTGGGTTCGACGATGCTGAGGATCCGCTTCACCTCGTCCCGATAGGCACCGAACAGGCGGTCGTCGTACTTGAACGCGCGATCGACGATCGCCTCGAGCCGCTTTCGGAGTGGGGCGTAGAGGGTGGCGACGACGAGGGTCGTGATGACAATCGCCGCATCGGATGTCTCGCGGGTGACGGCAATGAACAGGCGCTGCGCCAGACCGATCCCGGCGGTGAACACCCCGGCCAAGATCGCCGTCAGCGCGCCGTACACGAGGGCGCGGTTGATGAGCCGGTCGATCTCGTACAGCCGGTAACGGGTGATCGCGAAGCCGATCGCGATCGGCAGGCACGCAAGAACAACGAGGCCGATCCCGAACGCCAGGTCGCTGCCCACGTCGAGCTGGAGCGCGGCGATCGGCAACGCGATCGCGGCAAGACCGGCGACCAGGGCAATCCAGCGGATCTGGGCCGCTTCCACGGCGTCGGCGCGGCGATAGCGGACGACGAGGGACGTCGCGCCGAGCGCGATCGACGCGACCACCGTGGTGTTTCCGGCACGGATCAACAGCTCGGCGAGGTCACCCAGGCCGCTGAGTCCGAACGGGTTTTCGACGGCGGGGAAGCTCTCGCGGTCGATCGGGCCGGGCAGGATGAGGGTTCCCAGGGCGTACGTGATCGCTCCCACCACGCCCGCGACCGCGACCAGCCGCCACCGGCGCGACAGGAACCGGTCGCTGGGGAAGAGCAGCATCAGCAGCGTGATCCCGGTCGACGGCACCGGCACGAACAGCAGCTGGGCCAGCATCAGGGTCTCGACCGCTCCGGGCCGTGGGGTGCGGGATGCAAGGCCCGTCGCGCCGTAGCCGAAGGCAAGCAGCGCCAGGCCGAACCCGAGCCCGATCGCCATCATCAACCACGCCACGCGAGTCTCCGGGCGCCGCTGGACGATCAGCGCCCCGACGACCGGGAACAGGACGACGCTGGCAAGGAAGCCAACCGTGGCGAGTTCCGCGCCAACCTGGAATTGCTCATCACCGAGGGCCGACAGCAGCAGGATCCCGCACGCCTCGAGCACGGCCAGCACGGCAAGGGCGGCCGCAAGCCGTCGCAGACCCGCGGCGTGACGGGTCGCCCGTGATTGCGCGGACGGGCTCTCCAGCGCCGTGACGGAGGCGCTCACGTCGGTGAGTCTAGTGCGCCGGCTGCCGCAGCCGGCGCGCCGCCGAGCGGGCGGCGTGATAGCCGCACATGCCGTGGACGCCTCCACCCGGCGGTGTCGATGCCGAGCAGAGGAAGATCGATGGATCCGGGGTGGAGTAGGGATCCAGGCGCCACGCCGGCCGCGTGAACAGCTGGCCGAGGTCCATCCGGCCGCCCGCGATGTCGCCGCCGATGTCGTTCGGGTTATACGCCTCGAGATCGGCGGGGCTCGTGGTCCTCGACGCCAGGATCCGGGCCCGGAGCCCGGGCGCGAACCGCTCGAGCTGGGCCAGGATCGGCTCGGTGAGATCGGCCGTCGACCCGTGCGGGACGTGGCTATAGGCCCACACCGTGTGACTCCCCGCCGGGGCACGGGACGGATCGAACAGGCTGGGCTGGGCGACGATCACGAACGGGCGGGAGGGGACCCGACCCGCGTGCGCGTCGGCCTCTGCCCGGGCGATCTCCTCGAACGTTCCGCCGACGTGAACCGTGCCGACCTGGGCGAGCTCGGGGGCGCGCCAGGGAACCGGGCCGTCCAGCGCGAGATCGAGCTTGAACACGCCCGGGCCATGCTGGAAGCGTTCGAGCGCGCGCCGGTAGCGGCCCTGGAGTCGGTCCCCTGCGATCTCGAGCAAGGCACTCGGCGCGGTGTCGAATAGTGCCACCCGATGCGGCGGCAGGTCGTCCATGCGCGTCACCTTGCGGCCGGTTTCGACCGCGCCTCCCAGCCTCGCGAGCTCGGCGGTCATCGCCTCCGGGATCCGGCTCGCGCCACCGGCAGGGAACGGCCAGCCGTCGACGTGTGCGCTCGCGAGCATCACCAGCCCCGCCGCGCCGCTGGCGGGCTCGGTCAGCCTGAGGATCGAGTGCGCGGCCACGCCCGCGAGGAGCGCTCGACTGGCATCGCCGCGGAACCGGCGCGCCAGGGCGTTCGCTGACTGGATGGCATTGAGGCCGAACAGCCCGAGCCGGATCGTTCGCGGCGGCCACAACGGGATGTGGAACGGGCCGAGCACGTCGGCCAGAAGGTCCGGCCACCCCGGGACCAGGCTTCCAACCAGCCGTCGATAGGCCGACCCGTCGGGGCCGAGGTCGGCAATCGTTCGCTCGATGTCTCGCCCCACGACGACCGCGGATCCGTCGTCCAGCGGGTGGCCGAGCGCGAGCGGCGGCTCGATCCAATCGATCCCGCCGCCGAGGCCGGACTCGCGGAAGAACGGGGTGATCCTGCCGAACGGATAGACGGCGCTACACACGTCGTGGATGAAGCCGGGCAGCGTGAGCTCAGCCGATCGAGCGCCGCCGCCGGCGGTATCGGCCGCCTCCAGGACGCGGACGGAGTGGCCGGCCCGGGCGAGCATGATCGCCGCCGCAAGGCCGTTCGGGCCGGCGCCGACCACGACCGCGTCGACCCGATCCGAGGTCAACGGATGTCTTCGCGTCGCATGCGCCCTCCCGCGTTCGGTCTTCGCACGAACGGTATCAAGCGCGATCGAGACGGAGCGGACGCACGAACTCCTGGACCGGATGGCGCTCCCACCAGGCGCCGGTCCGGCGCAGCTCCGCCCAGTCCGTGTACCGGTAGCGGAACAGCCGCGCCCGGATGTAGACGGGCGGCCGGCCCGGGAACGGGTTCCGCCGGATCAGTCGGAGCACCGCAGGGTCGCCTTCGAGGAGGCGGACCAGGAACGCCGGGAACCAGTCCCCTCCATAGACCGGGGAGAGCGGCAGGAACCACATCAGCCAGTCGAGGCGGAGGTGGTACGGCGCCACCTGTGGTGGGAGGCGCTTCGGATCCCCGGGCTTGGCCTTGAACTCGTACTCCAGCCACTCCGTGGTCGCATCCAGCTCGTCGTCGAGCGTCCCCTCGACGACCACTTCGTAGCGGGTCCGGCTCACCGTCCCGAACGCCCCGTAGGTGTTGACGAGCCGGAGCGGCTCGAACGAGGCATTCATCGCCTGGCGGGAGCTCATGAGGTTCAGGACGGGGTACCGGCTGAGGACGATCACGAGCACCGAGAGGGCGAAGATCGCGGCCAGGAACCACGCGGGCATCGGAGCGAACGACGTCGCGAGCGCGACCGGGATGACGGACGTCACCACCGGATCGGCAAGAGCAGAGGTCAGGACCACGATCGTGACCCAGTTCAGCCACGCGTAGTTGCCGCTCACCACCAGGTACAGCTGGGTGGCGATCATCAGCACTGCGACCAGGGAAGCGATCGGCTGCGGCAGGAACAGGCCGAATGGCAGGACGAGCTGGGCGATGAAGTTGCCGACGACCTCGACCCGGTGGATGGGGCGAGGCAGGTGGTGGAACAACCAGCTCAGCGGATTCGGGAGGGGTTGCGTCTCGTGGTGCCAGTCCATGCACTGAAGGCTTCGCCAGCAGGGATCGCCACGGAGCTTGATCATTCCAGCCCCGAACTCCACGCGGAACCCGAGCCAGCGGTACGCCAGGATCACCGGCCAGGGCGGTGCGACCTCGGCGTTGCCGAGGAACACGGCGAGGAATCCGGCTTCCAGCAGCAGCGTTTCCCAGCCGAACCCGTAGAACGTGCCGCCGACGTTGACGATCGAGAGATAGAGCGCCCACAGGACGAGCCACGCGGCCATCGTCACCGGCAGGGGCGCGGCCTGGGGGAGCCCCAGGATGAACGACAGCGAAACGGCCGCGCCCAGCCACGAGACGATGCCCAGGATCCGATCGGAATAGCGCCAGTGGAACAGGCTCGGGGCGCGCCGGAACGGGACCGCCTGGAGCAGGCGGGGAGCCGGCTGGAGCCCGCGTTCGCCGCACAACGCGGGGAACTGGATCGCCGCGACGACGAAGCCGATCAGGTAGATCGTGGCCAGGCCGCGCTCGATCAGGAAGCGGGCAATCTGGTAGTCCGGTGCAGCCAAGTCCGGCATCGTCCGGCCTATGGTGGCGCACCGCCACCACACGATGCGCCTTCGCGGCGTCCATCAGGTCGCGGCGTCCATCAGGTCGCGGCGTCCATCAGCGAGATGGAGAACCCGTGACGATCCGGTGCTCGCGACCCGCTCACTGGGCGGTCTGCTGGGCGCCGTGCTCCTGTTCTTCTGGCTCGCCATCGCGGGCAGCGCTGGACGGGCCGGGTTTGGCGGGGGCGAGTTCGATTGATCCCGTCGCCGCTGGACGTGCACGAACGGGGCATGCGCGGCAGACTTCACCGGACATGGCCCAGGACCAGCTCGTCGACATGTGTCCCAGGTGCGGAACGCGACGGATGGGGAGCTTCCGCTTCTGCGGTTCGTGTGCGTTCGATTTCGATGCCGATCCGCAGCATCCCGTCCACCGCGCCGCGATCTGGCCCGAGGAGGAAGTCGAGGAGCGCGTCGTGGAGGCGCCGAGCCCGCCTCCTCCCGCGGCGCCCGGCACGGCGGCCATCGCCACAGCGCCCGCGACGCCGCAGCCAGCGACCGTCCAGACCATGGTCGTGTCGGCCCCGGTCGCTCCGCCCGCCCCACCGGTTGCGCCGCCTCTCGAGCCGAGCCCCGAACCGGTCGCCCAGGCAATTCCGAAGGCCGAGCCCGTCGTCGCGGAGCCCGGACCGACAATCCCGGAGCCCGGACCGGCCATCCCGCAGCCCGACCTGGCGATCCCGGAGTCCGCACCCGAGCAGCCCGCGCGACCACCCACGCCGGCCGCGGAACGACACCCGGCGACGGCGCCCCAGGTGCGAGAACCAGACGCTTCGGCGGCTGAGCCGTCACCCGGCGTTGCCGTCCTGCCGGCCGTCGTCCGCACCCCGGCGCCGTTCCGGCGCCCGACGATCTCCCCGGAGACGGGCCGGCGAGCGAGGCGACGTGGCGGCTGGGTCCTGTCGGCGCTCGGTGCCGTGGCGATCCTGTTCGCGATCGGCGCGCTATCGGCCTCGGCGCTCCTGTCGCCGCGCTCCTCGGCCCCGTCGTCGGTCTCGCCGCCGTCCGCGACACCCCCGGCTTCTGCCGCCTTGCCCAGTGGCAGCCTGGTCGCCGGAACCAGTCGAATCGTCATCTCCGAGCCCGAAAACGGCGCCCGGATCGAGGGCAGCGCGGTCACCTTCCGGGGAACCGGTCCGGCCGGACGCGAGATCGTCCACAAGCAGACCGACGGTACGGACTCGCGGACGCTGATCAACCCCGACGGAACATGGGTGCTGGACGTCACCCTCGTATCGGGTGCGAACGAAGTCACCCTTCGAATCGACGACGACCCGTCCACGGAGCTGACCTGGACGGTGACCTCCGCGGGGCCACCCCAGTCGCCGGCCGCGGTCGAGTTCAAGCCGGTGACCCTGCGTGGCCAGGGGGCCCAGGTCGTCCATTTCTCGATCCCGACCGGCACCCACGCGATCGCGGACATCAGCCATCGCGGGCCGAGTACGTTCCGGGTCTGGACCCTCGATTCGGCGAACGCGCAGACCGACCAGCTCGTCAGTGCCACCGGCAACTACAACGGGCGACGGCTGTTCGGCGGGGAGGCCCCGGCGTTCGGGTTCCGCGTCCAGGCCGATGGAGCCTGGACGATCGTCGTGCGGCCGATGAGCTCGGCCACGAAGTGGGACGGCAGCGGAACGCTGGAGGGGACCGGGAGCGACGTGTTCGTCCTCGATCCGCCGGCCTCGACGTTCCGGAGCGCCACGCTGAGACACACCGGCCAGGGCCCGTTCAACGTCGTCGGCTATGCGCCGGAGGGCGTGGACACCCATGCCGCCGCCGTCGGGAATTACTTCGGCGAGAGTCTCCTCCGCGAGGGCACCACGATCCTGTCGGTCGAGGCCGGCGGCCGCTGGAGCATCGTCCTCGACTGACGCCCGGGCCGGTTCAGGCCGGCTGGTGGACGATCGTTTCCCCGCCGAAGGCCATCGCCGGTGCCGTCTGATACGTGTCCGCGATCTCGTTCCACGCCTTGAAGCCCGGGTGGTCGTCGTGGGCGTGGTGACCTTCATCGGTCGCGAACACGGCCACGATCAGGTACTGGGTGGCGCCGTCCACCGGTCGCGACGAGATGTCCAGCCGGTTGAGCGACGCGGTCACCAGCAGCCCGCGGCTCTCGAGGTCCTGCCAGACCGGCACCTCGTGTTCCTTGAACCCACGCTCGAACGCGTCGACCTGGTCGTTGCCCACCGTCAGCACGATCCCGATCGTCTCCATGGCGACCCTCCCTGGTGACCTGCGGATGGCAAACGATAAGCGGCCGGTCGATAGACCGGCCGCCTGGTTGAACCTGGGTTGGATCAGGCTGCGTACTCGCGCAGCTTCCGACTCCGGGACGGATGGCGCAGCTTGCGCAGCGCGTGGGCCTCGATCTGCCGGATCCGCTCGCGAGTGAGGCCGAACTGGCGTCCAACCTCCTCGAGGGTCCGGGCATGACCGTCGTCCAGCCCGAAGCGGAGCCGGATGACCCGCTGCTCGCGCCCGTCGAGACTGTTGAGGACCGCGGCGAGCTGCTCCTTGAGCATCACGTCCGCGACCGCATCGAGCGGGGAGACCGCGTCCGGATCCTCGATGAGGGATCCGAGCTCCGTGTCCTCCTCCTCGCCGATCGGCGTCTCGAGGGAGATCGGCTGGCGACCGTACCGGCGGACCTCTTCGACCCGCTCCGGCGTGATCGCCGTGCGCGGATCCTCGGACAGGAGCGCCGCGATCTCCTCGACCGTGGGCTCTCGACCGAGCTGCACCGTCAGATCACGGGCGGCCCGGGTCACCCGGTTCATGGTCTCCACCATGTGGACCGGGATCCGGATCGTCCGCGACTGATCGGCAAGGCCGCGCTGGATGGCCTGCCGGATCCACCACGTGGCATACGTCGAGAACTTGAAGCCGCGGTGCCAGTCGAACTTGTCGACCGCCCGCATCAGCCCTGCGTTCCCTTCCTGGATGAGGTCCAGGAAGCCCATGCCGCGGTTCATGTACTTCTTGGCCACCGAGACGACCAGCCGAAGGTTGGCCGAGGTCAGGTGGTCACGAGCCGCGCGACCGAGATCGATCAGCGTCCCCGCCGCCGGCTCGTCGGAGTCCGGCCGGTAGCCCATCTCGGCGAGCAGGTTCCGGTCGTGGCCGGCCTCGATCCAGCGCCGGAGCGCCGGGATCGCGACCGCGTCACGCGCCCACTCCTGCATCGCGCGCAGTGCGCGATCGTCGCGGATCTCCGCCTCGGGCCGGCCCATCGCCAGGTGGATCCAGTCCACGAGCTCGAGGAACGCCTCGGCGTCCAGTCGCTCGTTGTAGACCGAGCGCAGCACGCGTGCCCGCTCCAGGATCTCCTTGAGCAGGCCGCTCGGGGCACCGTCCGCGGAAACGGACAGGCCGAACTTGGGCGCCGTGACCAGGAGGTCGCCGGCGCCGTCGTCGGTCAGTGCCTTGTGGACGATCCGGCGCACCTGCGGCCCGTAGGGCAGCGCATAGGCCGGGCTCTTGGCCCGGGTGGCCGACTCCGTCTGATGGAGCGTCCACTCGTGAAGATCGAGGACGGACGCCCACGGCTCGTTGCGGATGCCCACGCCGAGCTCGATCGACTTGGCGAGGACGACCTCCTCTTCGGCGGTCAGCAACGGCACGCGTGCCATCTCGCGCAGGTAGAGCCGGGTCGAGTCCTCGACGTCGAGGGAATCCTCGACCGGCTCGGGCTCGGCCTCTTCCTCCTCGTCGGTGGGACCGACCTCGGCGACCGCCTCCGCCACGTCCTCCGCGGTCGGGTCGGCGTCGAGCGGGTCCTCGGCGAGCGGGTCGACGACGGTGGCGTTCAGCGCCTCCGCCTCGGCCGGCGCGAGACTGGCCTCCGTCTCGCTCTCGGCAAGGTCAACTGGGTGGTCAGCGAACTGGATCAAGGTCACTCCGATCGGGCGTCATGCGCGGCCCGGCGCGGGACCGCTTCGACGCGTCCTCCTAGGTGTCGCCGGGTCACCAGCCCTCCGCCAGTGGCGCCCCGGCGTGCGACCGGCTCCGCGCCTGGTGCCGGACACACGAACGGGCGTGTCAAGGTTTGACACGCCTTACGCACGAATATCCTACCGAATCTGGCCAGTTTTGACAAGTGTGGTGCCAGATCCATCCCGGATCGGCGTCGCTCGCAGACCTGACGTCCGCAGGGCACAATCCGTTCCATGACAGGCACGCCCGCGACCGGGACGACCGCTCCGACCCGGGAACCAACCGACGGACCGCTCACCTTCGAGGAGCTCGGACTCGCCGGCCGCAATCGGAGCATGCCCCTGGAAGCGCTCCGCTACGACGTCACGCCGACCGGTCTCCACTACCTCCTCATCCACTTCGACATCCCGCAGATCGACGCGGCGACGTGGCGGCTGAAGGTCGGTGGCGCGGTCCGTCGGCCGCTCGAGCTCAGCTTGGACGACCTTCGTGCGCGGGAGCGTCGCAGTCACGTGGTCACGCTGGAGTGCGCCGGCAACGGCCGGGCGCGGCTGGAGCCGCGGCCGTTGAGCTCGCCCTGGCTGCTCGGCGCGATCGGGACGGCCGAATGGACGGGTACGCCGCTCGCCCCGCTGCTCGACGAGGCCGGGTTGACGGACGGGGTGGTCGAGTGGGTGTTCACGGGCGCCGACCGCGGGATCCAGAAGGACGACGAGCACGATTACGCGCGCAGCCTGACGCCGCAGCGGGCGGGCGCACCCGAGGTGCTCCTCGCCTACGAGATGAACGGCCGGCCGCTCGAGCCGCAGCACGGCTTCCCGCTGCGCCTCCTCGTCCCGGGCTGGTACGGGATGACGAGCGTCAAGTGGCTGACCTCGATCGATGCCGTGACCGAGCCGTTCGAGGGCTACCAGCAGGCGGTGGCCTATCGCTACCAGGTCGATGCCGACGATCCGGGCGAACGGGTGTCCCGGATCCGCGTCCGCTCGCTGATGATTCCACCGGGGATCCCGGAGTTCTTCAGCCGCGACCGGCTGGTGAAAGCCGGGCCGGTCTCCCTGACCGGGCGG
Organism: Candidatus Limnocylindrales bacterium; assembly: GCA_036555445.1. Classification (GTDB taxonomy): domain Bacteria; phylum Chloroflexota; class Limnocylindria; order Limnocylindrales; family CSP1-4; genus DATBLH01. Next base: position 12,024 of record DATBLH010000075.1, on the reverse strand, counting down.
GCGTGGTCGGGGGAGGGGACGGTGGAGCGTGTGGAGGTCGGTGTCGACGGCGCCTGGTCCGATGCCACGCTCGGGCCGTCCGTTGGTCCCTATGCGTGGCGTGGCTGGTCGTGGGACTGGGATGCCCGGCCGGGCCAGCACGAGCTCGCCTGCCGCGCGACGGACTCCGCCGGCAACACGCAGCCCCTCGAGCAGCCCTGGAACTACCAGGGGATGGGGAACAACCTGGTCCAGTCCCTGACCGTGACCGTCCGCTGACGGGTCGCCCCGCGTGGGTGCCGTGAGCGAGCCGTGCACCCTCGTCGCGTTCGTGGAGTCGCGGACTGGCGGGGAAGTGCTCGCCGATCCCGAGGGTCCGACGGTCCTCCCGAGCGCGACCGTCGAGCCGCAGACCACCGAGATTCAGGCCACGATCGATCGCCTGCTGGGAGGACCCGCGGTCCTGCTCCGGGTCACGAGCCTCGTGCTGGACGCCCAGGACGACGAACCGGTCCTGATCGCCGTCGAGGCGAGCATGAGCGGGGAGCCGCCGGCGCCGTTCCGCTGGAACGCACCGGAGTTGATCGCCGGGCGACTCCGTTCCGAGCCCCTGGCGGAAGCGTTCCACTGGTGGCGCGAGCGGCGGACGCACGCTGGCGGGCCATTCGAGCCCGCATGGGCTGTGCCAGGTTGGCTGGAACGCGCCTCGGCGTGGATGAGCCAGCAGATGACCGCGCTGGGCAATTCGCCGACCGACGGCCCGCGGATGCACTACCTGTGGCCGCTCGCAGCGCTGCTCGTGGCCTCCGGGACGGGCGGTCGGATGTTGCTGAAGTGCCCGGCACCGACGTTCGCCACCGAGGCCACGATCACGAGGCTGCTGGCTCACCGGACGCCCGGTGCGGTGACGCTTGTCGCGGCGATCGAGGCCGACGAGGGTTGGCTCCTGATGCACGACTTCGGCGACCGCCGTCTTGGGGATGGGCCGCCGGCGAGCTGGGCCGCCGGGCTGGTGCGGTTCGCGGAGATCCAGCTGGCCTGGAGCGAGGATCTGGAGCCGCTGCGAGCGGCGGGTGCGCGCCTGCGGCCGATCCGCCCGCTTGCGGCGCACGCGGAATCCTTCGTCGAGGATCCTGCCGTCCCGCTCACGTCGGAGCAGCGCGATCGGGCACGTGCTGCCTTGCCCCGCCTCGTTGCCGCATGCGAGGGGCTGGACGCGCTGGGCCCGCAGGAGTCGCTGATCCACGGCGACCTCCATCCCTGGAATATGGTCGTTGGGCCTGAGGGGCCGCTGATCTTCGACTGGAGCGACGCGGGGATCGGGCACCCATTCCTCGACCTGCCGGTGTTCATCGCCGAGGCGAAGGACGTAGCCGATCGGCTCGCGATCCGCGCTGCCTATGTCGATGCGTGGGCGATGGCGTGGGAGCGATCGAAGGTCGAGGCAGCAGCGGACCTGGCCCTCGTCGTGGGTGCGCTCAACCAGGCCCAGGCCTATCGCCAGCTGATGCTCGACCTGGATCCGCACGACCACGCGTGGCTTCACCACGCCGACGCGGCCTGGCTCCTGGTGGCGCTCGATGCCCTCGAGCGCGGGATCGAGCTGCGCCGGCAAGGCGCCTGAGCTAGCCCGTCGAGGACCCGAGGATCGCGATCAGGGCGACCATGGCCACGAACCCCAGCCCGACCACGCCGATCATGTAGGCCCAGTGCGCCCACTGGTTGACGGCCTCGAGTTGCTCCTGTCGGACCTGCTCCTCGGTGACCTCGCGTTCACCCCGAGGGCCCATCAGCTCGAGACCCTGCGCTCGATGTCGGCCAGCCGCGCCTCGATCCGTCGCAGGGCGGCCTCGGTGTCGTAGTCCGTATCCGGGGACTCGTGGCTCTTCCGATGGACCAGGAACGTGGTCAGGACGATGAACGTGAACACCTGGAGGAACTCGGACTGCCAGTTCTCGAACGTTGCCTGGCCCCAGCTCCAGAAGTAGCTCCCGTCTCCGAACGCCGTCGGCGTCCCGCCCATGGCCACCTGCTGCGCGACATACTCGTTCCAGCCCATCCAGGTCTGGAGCGTCCAGCTGAACAGGAACAGCATCGCGAGCGTGATGCTGAGGCCGTAGTCCCGCCACAGGCGCCGCATGTCCACCTCCGAGCGTTGCCTACCCCCGGAACTGGAGCGTCTCGATCCGGGACGACCGACGCGATGGGTGGCCACAGCCGTGCGGTTGCGGTGTCGTTTCAATCGATGGCCGCGGGGCGCCCGCCGGGATTCGCGAATGCTCGCCCCATGAACGCAAACGTTGGGGAGCGGCGACCCCGTGCCGTCGACGGGCCGCCCGCCGTGCAGGATCGGACCGTCGATCCGCGCCTCGAGGCGAGGATCGACCAGTCAGCGTTCGCGTGGCGGTCATTGGCGGTTTTCGACCGCCGGGCTGCGGCGCGATCAGGACGCGCCTCAGGCGGTGCCGACCACCTTGAACGAGCCGACGCCGCCCTGGACGTCGATGTCCACCCGGTTCGTGGCGGTGGCGTAGTCCGCCGATTCGTAGCCGTCGCCCGCGCGCGGGAAACGCGCCTCGTCGATGTCCGTGTTACCGAGCCCGACGCGGGTCCGGATCCTCGCCGCCACGCCGGTCGGGACCTCCAGCGTCAATGACGCGGCGCCGGCCTCGGCGCGCACGCTCGTCACGCCGGCCGCCCGGGGCAGGCGGATGATCGTGTCGCTGGCGCCGGTATGGAGCTCCAGGTTGCGCACCTGGTGCTCGGCGAGATCGAGCCGGATCCGGCTGGCGCCCGTGTCCAGGCGGATGGCCAGCGGCACCTCGCCGCTCAGGCCAAGGTCCCATTCGGAACCGCGACCCATCCAGCCGAACCAGCCGAAGCCCCAGCCCCAGTCCTGCTCCAGGTCGACCCGGCCGCCGCCCCGGTTCCGGTGGAGCGCGCCACCTCGGAACGTGCCGTCCACCAGGTTCCCGGTCGCGGCGACGTGACTCGACAGCGTTCCGGCACCGAACTTGATGCGGACGTTCCCCTCGGTGGCGCCGGCCAGGGGAACGACGACCGCCTCCGCGTGCCTCGGCCCCCACGGCCAGATCGCGCCCAGCAGGAACCAGACGCCGATCACGACCAGCGCCCACGGCCAGTACTCCGCGATCAGCTCGCCCGGCCCGCGACCCAGGTATCCGGTGGTGCTGAGGAGGAGGATTACGCCGACCACGATCCACGCGATGGGCCACGTCAGCGCCCACAATCCGCCTCTGAGTCCGCGGCCCCCAACGAGTGTCGAGACCAGGGACGCAACCCCGACGAGGATCACGAACAACGGCCACAGCTCCGCCCACGGCCGGTCCGTGGCCTGGCGAATGAGGAACACGATTCCCAGCCCGATGAGCCAGGTGCCGGCGATCACGGGGCCGCTCCGAGCGTTCGACATGGATCAAAGTATCCGCCCCTGCCGTCATCCGCGCCCGGCGTAGCGCACACTTGTGGCGATGGGCGACATGTTCGACGAGTTCATGCGTGAGCTGCGGAAGCGGCAGGGCCGGGGCGGCGGTGGCGCGCCACGCGAGCCCCGACGGGTCGGGCCGGACGGCGAGCATCCCCCCGAGGGCGGCGACGGCGACGGCCCGCGGGAGCCCCGGCCGATCCGTCAGCGCGGGCGCGGCGGTCGTCGACCAGCCGGCCGGAGCGGGAACCGCCGATCGTTCGTCCTCGGCGTTCTCGTCGTCATCCTCATCGCCGTCCTCCTGTTCGGGCGGACTGCGGTCGACCTCGCCACGGACGTGATGTGGTACCGAAGCGTCGGCTACGAAAGCGTCCTGTGGACGCGGCTCGGGGCGCAGGCCGGCCTGTTCGCCCTTGGCGCAGTCCTGGCCGTGGCGGTCCTGCTCGGCAACCTGTGGCTGGCGGGCCGGCTGGCCCTGCCACCGGCGGAGGGCAGGGGCGGCGCCCTCAAGGGCCTCATCGACCGCATCAACGAGGCGGCCCGCAACGCCGAGCGGCCCGGGATGGACTGGCCATCCGGGCAGCGCTCAACCGGGTCGGTGGAGATCGGGGAGCTGCCCTCGATGCTTCCGCTGGGGCGGTACGTCCTGATCGGCTTCGCCGTGCTCGTGATCCTGGGCGTCGCCGGTGGCTTCGCCAGCGCGTGGGAAACGATCCTGCTGTGGCAGAACCGGGTCCCGTTCTCAGCAACCGGTGGCGCCGTCACCGACCCGGTCTTCGGACGGGACATCGGCTTCTTCCTGTTCGAGCTGCCATTCCAGCGCTTCATCCAGTCGCTGATCGTCGGCCTCCTCGTCGCGAGCCTCCTCGTGGTCGGGGCCCGGTACCTGCTGTCGGCGCTGGACGAGGGGCTCGAGCTCACGACGCCGGTCCGTCTCCACCTGGGGATCCTTGCCGGACTCGCGCTCATCGCCCTGGCCTACGGCTACCAGCTCGACAAGCTCGAGCTCGCCTACAGCACGCGAAGCGAGACGATCGGGGTCGTCGGCGTCGCGTACACCGACGCCAACGCCCAGTTCTTCGCCTACGACCTGCTGACGATCCTGACCGGCCTCGCGGGTGCGCTCGTCGCCGGCGCGTCGTTCACCGGCTGGGTCTGGCCAGTGGGCGCCACGCTGGCGGTCTGGCTGGTGGCCTCGATCGTCGTCGGGCGGCTGTATCCGGAGGCGATCCAGCGACTCGTCGTCGCGCCCAACCAGCTGGCCCAGGAGACGCCATACATCAACAACAACATCGCGATGACGCGGCTTGCATTCGGTTTCGCGAACGGCGATGGCAGCCCGGCCTGGGATGCCAGTCGCCGGTACCAGGGTGAGGCCCCGCTGTCGCCCACGGCGATCGCCGACGAGGACGACACGTTCCGGAACGCGAGGCTGTGGGACTACCGACCGCTGCGTGACACGCTGGACCAGCTCCAGACGATCCGCCGTTACTACGACTTCGTCGACGTGGACACCGATCGGTACCTGATTGATGGCGTCCAGCGCCAGGTCATGCTCTCGGCTCGCGAGCTCGACCTGTCCGGCAATCCCAATGCGGTCGGGTTCGTCAACCAGCGGATCATCTTCACCCACGGCGTCGGCCTGGCGATGGTGCCAGTGAACGAGGTGACGACCGAGGGTCAACCGAGACTGATCGTCCGGAACCTGCCGCCGGTCTCGTCGGAGGGTGCGCCCGCGATCGAGGAACCCCGGATCTACTTCGGGGAGCGTCCCAGCGGCTACGTCGTGGTCGGTGCCAAGCAGGCCGAGTTCGACTTCCCTCGCGGCGGCCAGGACCCTGGTGCCACGGACACCTCGGGGGTCGAGACGCGCTGGTCGGGCGACACCGGGATCTCCCTGGGCTCCACGCTCCCGCGGCTGCTGTTCGCGCTCCGGTTCGGAGACCTCGACCTGCTGATCTCGGACCAGGTCACCGGTGGCAGCCAGCTTCTGTTCCACCGGACCCTCGCCGACCGCGTCCCGCGAATCGCCCCGTTCCTGCGCTACGACAAGGACCCGTACCTCGTCGTCGACGGCTCGGGCCGGCTGGTCTGGATCTGGGACGCCTACACCACGAGTGATCGGTTCCCCCACGCCAACGGGTTCGACTCCCGGGAGCTCGGCGAGGTGACCGGATTCGGGGGCGACGCGTTCAACTACCTGCGCAACAGCGTCAAGGTCACCGTGGACGCGTACACGGGGGAGATGACGTTCTACGTCGCCGACCCGGCAGACCCGCTGATCCGGGCCTGGCAGGGTGTTTTCCCGGGCGTGTTCCGGCCGCTGTCTCAGATCCCGGTCGACCTGGGCGAGCATCTCCGGGTCCCGGAGGAGCAGTTCAACGTCCAGACCCGGATGTACGGCCGCTATCACGTCACGGACCCCGGGACGTTCTTCCAGAACGACGACCTGTGGACGGTCCCCACCGGAAAGTCCACCGAGCAGAGCCTGCCGTCCGAGGCCTACTACGTGATCATGCGGATGCCCGGCGAGCCCGACCCGGAGTTCCTGCTCCTCCAGCCGATGGTGCCCACCAACCGGCCGAACATGATCGCGTGGGTTGCCGCCCGCAACGACGCCCTGAACTACGGCGCCGTCCGGGTCTACAACTTCCCGGCTGATACCACCGTGTTCGGGCCCGCGCAGATCGAGGCCAGGATCGACCAGGACCCGGAGATCAGCGCCCAGTTCACCCTCTGGGGCCAGTCGGGGAGCACCGTGATCCGCGGCAACCTGATCGTGGTCCCGGTCGGTGACTCGCTGCTCTATCTGCAGCCGGTCTACCTGCAGTCCACCGCCAGCTCGTTCCCCGAGTTCCAGCGCATCATCGTCGCCTCGCCGACCGAGGTCGTCTGGGCGTCCACCCTCGGCGAGTCCCTGCGGCTCCTGCTCGAGGCCCAGGGTCAGCCGGGCCCGTCGCCGTCACCGTCTCCGGGAGCAAGCCCGACGCCCGTACCCACGCCGTCGCCGAGCGGGCCGGCTCCGTCACCGGGCGAGCTGCCAGCGGACGTGGCCGGGCTGATCGAATACGCGAACACCCACTTCGCCCTCGCGCAGCAGGCGCTCCGGGACGGCGACTTCGCGACCTATGGCCGCGAGATCGAGCTCGTGGAACAGGCGCTCAGGGAGCTGGAGCAGCTGGTCCCGCCGAGCGCGGCGCCATGACGGGACCAGCCCTTCGAGCCTGACGGGCCTAGCAGTCCGAGCGCGGCGCGTTGGCGTTGGCGACCAGGCGACCCACGACGTCTGCGTCGTTCGGCAGCTCGAAGTGGTTGACACCCGGGTTGTCGGTCAGGCTGAAGTGGAAGCACGCCATCGCGCTCCACACCCCGACCGAGTCATTCGTGATGTCTTCCTGGTTGATGTCCCCGTCGCGCGTGAAGAACTCGGTCTCGGGACCGATGAGCTGACCGATCGTGAGGTCGGGCAGGCCCATCCCCACGAGCGTCTCGATCCCCGAGCCCTTCTCGGCGAACACGTCGACGTTCGGGAACTGCGAGGGCTTGGTGAACGGCACACCGCCCAGGTAGTGGTCGGCGATCTCGTTGGCCCACGGCACGCCGGCGTCGCGGAACAGCTTCCGCCAGTCGAGCGGCGTGTACGAGGTGCCGGTCGACTGGTCCTCGATGACCACGATCTGGTCGCCGAACACCTTGGGGTTCGATGAGCTCATGTAGGTGGATGGCGCGGACAGGTACATCCGGGCGCTGCTGACCGCGTTCTCCACCGTCGTGGGGAAGGTGAAGTCGACGACGTTGAGCCCGGTGAAGAACAGCGGGTAGACGCCGCCCTGTCCGGGCCAGTTGCCGGCGATCGGGCTGAATCCGTGGATGAACCTGTGCTTCCAGCGATCGCTGGTGTGGGTCAGGAGCCATTGCGCATACAGCGGCCCGTTCGAGTGGCCGGTGAGGTGGACCGGCGTGTTGCCGTTGTCGCGGTAGGTGTCCTCGATCAGGTCCTTCGTCCGCTGGAGGAAGTCCCCGATGTCCGGCGTGAGGCGGGAGTCATAGCCGGCGACGCGGATGTTCAGGTCGCGGGTGTAGCCTGCGGCCTCGAGCATCTGGTACATCGGCTCGTAGACGGGGGCGCTCTTCGTGCTCCCGTAATCCGCGATGTCGACGTCCACGCCGCGCTGGTTGCGGAAGCGCTCGCGGATCGGCCGGTCGTGTCTGCGGTCGAATCGGAGCGTGAGCAGCTCGTCCTGGCAGACCTGGGAGAAGGTCGTGCTGGGGCTCGAATTCGGGAACCAGTCCTCGAAGCTGCCGGAGCTCGGGCAGTCGGCATCCACCGTCTGGCCGTCGACGGTTACGAGCAGCCGCGTGAAATGGAAGGCCGGGAAGATGACGATGGGCGTGGGACCGGTCGCCGCACTCGCGGGTGTGAGCGGGATGAGCAATCCGAGCAGGACGGCGATCACGCCGACGCGGACGAGCCGACGCCGCGGCGGGCCGAAGGCATTCATGTGGGCAGTCCTCCGTGAGCCTGGCACTGGAGGGTCCAAGGCTACGCCCGCGGGGGGATGAGTGCCTTGCGGTGCGGTTTGGTCCTTTTGGGTGATGCGCCGGCCCCGTCCCGCGGGGATACTCGGTCCTCGGAGAGCCACCCCGTCAGCCCCCAGCGTCGCCGTCGGTTCGACTGAGCCGGCGGCGACGTCATTTCCGAGACGTTGCGCGCCGGGCCGCGGGGTATCGTCTGCGGCGATGGGTGACCCTGAAGTCCACATCGCGGAATGGGTAGAGCTCGGGCTGATCGACGCCGAGACGGCGGATCGGCTGCGGCGCGCCCGACCGCTGACGCCGTCTGCAGACGCGGGCGAGGTACATGCGGAACGCCGTGACGAAGTCGCCCAGGCGGCGGCGATGTTCGGGCCGAGCGTCACGATCCCCGAGGTCTTCGGCTATCTCGGCTCGGGATTCCTGCTCGCGGCGTGGACGGCTTATGGAGGCCGGATCGGCGGGGAAGTCCAGAACCAGGCGTTCGGAATGGCCGCCCTGGTCGCGGCGGTTGTCCTGATCGGCCTCGGGTTCGTGCTCCGTCGGGGCAACGAACGTCGCCGTCGGGCGGCGGGTGTCGCATACATGGTCGGGGTGGCGTATGTGGCCACGGGACTGCTGGCCGTGTTCGCCACGACCGGTTTGGACGAGCGCATCGTCGCCGTGCTGGCCACCGGAATCGCGCTGGCCGTGGCGGCGGTGGTCCGCTGGGTCCACCCATCCGTGCTCACCCAGATTGCGCTGCTGGCCGCTCTCACCACGTTCGCGGGGTCGATGCTCGCCCGGCTGGAGCTGCTCGTCCGGCCGACCTCGAGCTTCGGGTTTGATCCCCCGCACGCGATCGCCTTCGAGGACGTCGCCCTTGTCGTCGCGGGATCTGCGTGGTGGCTGGCGACGGCTGTCGTCATCGGCCTGATCGCCCTCCGCGAGGAACGGCGTGCCGCCGAGGCCGACAGGGCACACGCGGGCCGGCGAGTCGGGATCACGCGTTTCTGGGCCGGCGCGGTCGCCGTGCTCGGGCTGTTGTCGACGGTCACGCGCCGCGTTCTCACGCCGGGCGACAACTTCGATCGCGTCATTCCGGCCTGGGCCGGCGAGCTGGCGATCGTGCTGGTCTGCCTGGTGCTCCTCGAACGTGCATTCCGGCGTGACGCGACGTCGTTCGTTTACGCCGCAGCGATCGGACTCATCGCAGCACTCTCCGACTTCAACTTCACGTACCTCTCGAACTCGACCGAGATCGGGCTCGCGATCGAGGGCGCGATCCTGCTCGGGGTTGGCCTCGGCGCCGATCGACTGCGGCGACGGATCAGGCGGGAAGAGCCGCCCGCGGCACCCGTCAGCTCCTGATTCGGTTAGGAGTCCGGGCCCGGAAGCCGCCGCCGCGGCTGGCGAGGAAGATCACCAGCGCTGCTCCGACGTAGACCAGGTTCTTGAGGATGTGCTGGCCCTCGAGGGTGAGCACGAACGGGGAGTGGAAGATCGCCGCCGGCCGAAGCGGGAAGTAGAGCAGCGTCCCGCCGAGCACCACCAGCGACACGACGATCGCGAGGCTGGGGAGTCGGTTGGTGACGATGGCAATGCCGGCCACGAGCTCCACGGCTCCGAGGATCGGCAGAAGCTGTCTGGCGATGTTCGGGTACATGACCTCCATCAGGGGCAGCGCAGGGCTCACATCCGGGAACAGGTTGAGCGTTCCGAACCACACGAAGACCGTCCCGTACGCGAGGCGGACGAGGGTCGGCCCGTGGACCTGCGCCCATCGATCCGCCGGTGCGATGAGCCGGTCAACACGGGCGAGCAGCCGCTCGAGGGGCGGTCCCTGCTCGGCCGCTTCCCGTGGTCGTGGCTCGAAGATGTACGAGGCCAGCACGATCGCGCAGGTGACGATCACCAGGTCCTTGACGACGTACTCACCCTCGAACGAGAGCACGAACGGGAACGTCGTCCACACTCGCGCCGGCGCCTGGATCGGGATCGACAGCGTGACCGCCATCGTCGCGAACACCATGAGCAGCACCACCCGCGGATAGCGGCCGGTGAGAAAACCGATCCCGACCAGAAGCTCCCACACGGCCGCGAAGCGGATGAATACGTCCTTGGGCACGAAGTCGGGGAGCGCCGCCTTCATCAGCGGTTCCGCCGGGCTCACGCCCGGAATCACCTTGAGCGCGCCGAGCCACAGGAACAGGATCCCGAACGAGATTCGCAGGACGTCCGGGCCGTAGCGCGCCGACCACTCGACCGCGCGATCCGTGAGCCCGCGCGGACGCGGTGGAGCCGCCGAGGTGACGGGCGCGGCTGTCACGGCGGGCAGGATACGCCGCTCGCCGGGCGATTTCGTCGCGGGTCAGGCGCTCGTCTTGTCGAGGTGCTGGAGGAGGTCGTGCGCGGCGAGCTCGATCTCCTTGTGGCGCCACTCGGCGGCCCGGTAGTGGCAGGCGATGATCCCCGTCCGGTGGATCCGTCGGAAGTCGCCGAACACGAAGCCGTAGCGGGCCTTCGTCTCGTCGTTGGCTCCGTCGGTCAGCCCGAGGTGCCAATCGGCGTACTCGTCCCAGCCATGGGTTTCGAGGAACGCGTTCTCGTCGTCGGCGGTTGGCTGCTTCTCTCCCCAGTCACTGTCGAGGACGTACTGTTTGGCGTCGATCAGGCGGCGGGCATGGGCAATGGCCCGCTCGTTGAGGGTGTACGAAGCCATGCCCGCAGCCTCGGTGCCGTCACGTGAACGGCGCGCGGGCATGGGCCCGTTGGGTCGTGTCGCGACCATCGCGAAGGCCGCCGGGGGCGCTACGGACTCGGTCCAGGGTCGGCGCCTGGATCCTGCCCCTCGGAGACGGCAGCCAATCGCGGCAGGTAGTGCGCCCAGCCAACCTCGTGAACGGGAACGTCCTCGGCAGGGAGGTCACGATGCCGGAGACGGATGACCGTGCCCTCGCCGTCAGGGACGAGGTCGATTTCCACCGTGGAGGATCCCGGCGGCAACGTGGAACTTCCAACCCAGCCCCAGGTGAACACGATCCGCGACGGCGGGCTGATCTCCACGAACCGGCCTTTCGCCACCGCGCCATTGGCGATGCGCATCTCGAAGCGACCGCCGGGCACGGCGTCGATCGATGTCGCGACGCCCTGCCAGCGTGCCCACAGCGCCGCGTCGGTGAGGTAGGCAAACACCTCTGCGGGCCGCGCACGGACCCGGCGCTCGACGTTGATCTCAGCCTGGTCGGTCACGGCGCTGTCTTGTCGGTCTCGATGGCTTCAGCGAGCCGGTCGAGCGTGGACGCCCACATCGCCTCGAGGGCGAGGGCAAGGGGTCCGAGACGCTCGCGATCGGCCCGATAGAAGCGGCGGTTCCCGTCCCGTCGCACCGTCACGAAGCCCGCATCGCGGAGGACGCCGAGATGCTGCGAAACGGCGCCGAACGTCACATCGAACCTCGACGCGATCTCGCCGGACGAGAGCTCCGTGTCCCAGACGAGCTGGAGGATGTCCCGGCGCCTGGGCTCACCGATGACCTGGAGGGCATCCATGAGCGCCATTTTAGCCTCTGTTGAAATAGCCGGCCGGAGGCGCTACTGTAGTCGCGACTAAAACAGACTTGGGAGGAGTTCGGTGGGCGACTACCACATCCTGATGCAGTTCGACCTCGCGGCCGACCGCGAGGCGGTTCATCGTGCCCTCACGACGACGGACGGGATTGGCAGCTGGTGGTCGAGTCGGACCGAGGGACCAGATCGCCGAAGCGACGGCGAGCTCCGAGTGTCGTTTCCGGACGTGGCCCAACCATTCGAGTTCAAGGTGACACGCGCGGATACCGATCGAGTGGAGTGGGTGACCGGCGGGTTTCCGCCCTGGTGGGCCGGCACGTCCATCCGCTGGGACCTGGCCGACAATCCGGACGCGCCGGGAACGCGCCTCCTGTTCAGTCACCGCGACTACGACCCGGACAACCCGGTGATCCCGATCGTCACCCCTGCATGGGCGCAGATCATCCTCCGGCTCAAGGCCTACGCGGAGGCCGGCACCAGGGATCCGTTCTTCCCGGCCGCGGCGTTCGGGGACTAGAG
>DATBLH010000045.1:0-21370 GCA_036555445.1 Candidatus Limnocylindrales bacterium | reverse complement strand
TTCGTAGCACGACGACGACTCGGACTCCTCTCACGGCTGACGCGAGAACCGACCAGATCGCGCGCCGGCTACTCTGAGAGGAGTTTCCGTGTACACGGACAAGAACCTAACCTGCGCGGATTGCGGGCAGGAATTCGTCTTCACTGCGTCCGAGCAGGATTTCTACGCCCAGCGGTCGTTCACTGAACCGCGCCGCTGTCCCTCCTGTCGCGCCAGCCGTAAGGCCGCGCGCAACGCCGATGGCGGCGGTGGGTACAGCAGCGGCGGCTACGGTGGTGGCTATTCGTCGAGCGGCGCCTACAGCGCCGGCGGCTACAACGGCGGTGGCGGCGGTGGCGGCGGCGGTTATGGCGGCGGCGGGTACCGCGATCGCGGACCGCGCGAGATGTTCAGCGCCACCTGCTCGAACTGCGGCAACGAGGCCAAGGTCCCGTTCCGTCCCACCTCGGGCAAGCCCGTCTACTGCTCCGACTGCTTCCGCACGATGCGCGGCGGCTGATCGCCTTCCCAGCGCAGACCGCGACCCGGGTCCGGCCCCGCCGGCCCGGGTCGTTTGATTCCCGGCCTCAGGTGCTGCCGCTGCCCGACGAATCGCGGCCGGCCAGCAGTCCCAGGTCGAACTTTCGCTCCGTACCGTGCAGGAGCCGACCGATGTTGTCGGCGTGAGCGAGCCAGATGACCGCGGCGCCGATCGTGGCGTAGATCGGGTAGGCGACCGAGACCGACTCGGCGGCCGCCGCCCACCACGCGAACACCAGCCCTGCCATCGCGGCCGATGCCAGGAGCGAACCCAGGGACACGTACCGCGTGAGCAGGATCACCACCACGAACACGGGTGCCGCGAGGAACACGGCGATGGGCTGGATGATCAGCATCGTGCCAACGCCGGTGCCGACTCCGCGGCCCCCATGGAATCCCAGGAACACGGACCAGGTTGCGCCGGCCACCGCGCCCAGGCCGCACGCGACCTCGACGGCCGGGCCGGCTCCAACGGCGCGCGCCGCCAGGATCGGCAACGCACCCTTGAGCACGTCTCCAACCACGACCACCGCGGCGCGAGCCCGCCCCAGCGCTCTCAGGGCGTTCGTACCGCCGGTCCTTCCCGAGCCGATCGTGCGCAGGTCCGGACCGCCGGTGACCCTCGACACGAGGACACCGATGGGCACGGAGCCGGCGAGATACGCAAAGGCCACCAGGAGCGCCGCGCGGAGGAGATCCGGGCCGTCCATCGCGGGTCAATCTAGCACCGGCCGAGCGCGCCGCTGCGGGCCATCGGTTGCAGCGTTCGCAACGGCCCGCGTACCATCGGCCGCAATGAGCCACCTGCCCGGCGGCCAGCTTGGCCATGCGGTCCGGCCCGGGCCCGAAGCCCCATCGTCCGGGACCGCCTGAACGTGGCCGTCGGGTCGTCCAACAGCTTCGATCTCATCGTCCTGGGCGCCGGGACGGGGGGCTACACCGCCGCGTTCCGCGCGGCCCAGCTCGGCCTCAAGGTGGCGCTCGTCGACGAGGACAGGATCGGTGGCACCTGCCTTCACCGCGGCTGCATCCCGACCAAGGCGCTCCTGGAATCGGCCGCGTTCGTCGAACGCGCGCGACATGCGAAGGACTTCGGGCTCGTGCTCCAGGGCGAGGTCGGGATCGACTACCAGCAGATGGCGGCCCGGCGTGACCAGGTCGTGAAGCGGATGTGGACCGGCCTCAAGACCCTGGTCGACAAGAACAAGGTCACCTGGATCGCCGGCCGCGGACGGCTCGACGGTCCGACCAGGATCCGCGTCCGGCAACCGGCCGAGGACGGCACCCCCGGCAAGGGTGGTGAGCGGGTACTGGAGGCCACCGACGTCATCCTCGCCACGGGCTCCCGGGTCAAGAGCCTCCCCGGCCTCGAGCCCGACGGGACGCGGATCGTCACCTCCGACGACGTGCTCTCCATGACCGGGCTGCCCAACGACATCGTGATCGTCGGCGCGGGGGCGGTCGGCGTGGAGTTCGCCTCGTTCTTCCATGACGTCGGCGTCAAGGTGACCCTGTTGGAGTACCTGCCCGCGGTCGTGCCGGCCGAGGACAAGGACGTGTCCACCGCGCTCGAGCGCAGCTTCACGCGCCGCGGGATGACCGTCATGACGAACGCGCGATTCGACCCGTCCAAGGTCGACGTGGAGAAGAACGGCGTGTGCCTGATGGTGGGTCCGGATGGCAAGGAGCCCAAGGAGGTCCGTGCCGAGATGCTGCTCGTCGCAGCCGGACGGGCCGCCAACGTTGACGAGGTGGGACTCGAGACGACCAAGGCCGAGGTCGAACGTGGCGTCGTCAAGGTCGACGGCCGGCAGCGCACCCGGGATCCGCACCTGTACGCGATCGGGGACGTCGTTGGCGGCCTGATGCTCGCCCACACCGCCGCCCACGAGGGGCTGGTCGCGGCGCACGTGATCGCCGGCGAGAAGGACGTCCACCCGGTCGACTACGTGCGACAGCCGCGCGCGACGTACTCGCGGCCCGAGGTCGCCTCGATCGGGCTCACCGAGCAGCAGTGCGAGGAGCAGGGCGTCCCGTACAAGGTGGGCAGGGTGCCGTTCCAGGCGATCGCGAAGGCGATCATCGGTGGCGAGTACGAGGGCTTCTGCAAGGTGATCGGTCACAAGGAGACGGACGACACCCTCGGGATCCACCTCATCGGGCCCCATGCCACGGACCTCCTGGCCGAGGCATCGCTCGCATTCGAGCTGGACGCCACGCCGTGGGAGGTTGGCGGAGCCACCCATCCCCATCCGTCGTTCTCCGAGATCGTCGGCGAGGCGGCGATGGCCGTCGACGGCCGGTCGATCAACTTCTGATCGGGAGCCGGAGACCGCGATGGCCGTGACCCCGGGCAAGGTCTCCAACCTCGGCGCGTCGTTCGGCCTGAACGACGAGCAGCTCATCGAGATGTACCGGCTGGTGGCCCTCGCGCGTGCCCTGGACGAGCGGATGTGGGTCCTCAACCGGGCCGGCCGGATCCCGTTCGTGATCAGCGGCCAGGGACACGAGGGGGCGCAGGTGGGGATCACGTGGCCGCTCCGCAAGCGGCACGACTGGGTGGCGCCGTTCTACCGCTCGATCGCGACCTGTCTCACGTTCGGGATGAGCGCGCGCGACATCATGACCGCCCAGTACGCTACCGCCTCGGACCCGTCGTCCGGCGGTCGCCAGATGCCGGGCCACTACGGCTCCCACGAGCACAACCTGGTATCGGTGTCGTCACCGGTGGCGACACAGCTCCTTCACGCCGTCGGGATCGCGCTGGCGGCCAAGGTGCGGGGCACCGACCAGGTCGCGATGACGTTCATGGGCGAAGGCTCGTCGAACCAGGGCGACGTCCATGAGGGCCTCAACTTCGCCGCCATCCATCGCCTGCCGTTCGTATTCGTCGTCGAGAACAACGGCTACGCCATCAGCGTGCCGGCGTCCAAGGAGCTGTCCGTCCAGGACGTCGCCGACCGCGCCGCCGGCTACGGGATGCCGGGAACCATCGTGGACGGCACCGACGTCCTTGCCTGCTACCGGGCGGCCAACGAGGCGGTCGAGCGGGCGCGCCGCGGCGACGGGCCGAGCCTGATCGAGGCCAAGGTGAGCCGGTTGACCGCCCATTCGTCGGACGACCAGCAGACGAAGTACCGCTCCGAGGAGGAGCTCACCGCGGGGAAGGAGATGGACCCGCTGCCCCGCTTCCGGGAGCAGCTGACCGAGGCAGGGGTCCTCACGGACGAGGTTCTGAGCCGGTTGGCGACCGAGATCATGGTGGCCGTGGACGACGCCACCGAATACGCCGAGTCCCAGCCCGATCCGGATCCCGCAACCGCGATGAAATGGGTATTCGCCGAAGACTGGCCGTCCGAGGCTCCGCCTCCGTGGGGCCCGGGCGGCGGAGCCCACGACTGATGCCCACGAAGACGTTCATCGAGGCGATCCGCGAAGGGATTCGCGACGAGATGAGCCGGGACGAGGCGGTCATCGTCCTGGGCGAGGACGTCGGCAAGAAGGGCGGGGTGTTCCTGGCCACCGACGGTCTGTGGGGGGAGTTCGGCGACGACCGGGTGATCGACACCCCGCTCACGGAGTCGATGATCGTGGGCGCAGCGATCGGTGCCGCGGTCAACGGCCTCCGCCCGATCGCCGAGATCCAGTTCGCGGACTTCATCCATCCGGCGTTCAACCAGCTCGTCTCCGAGGCGGCCCGGATGCGCTATCGCTCGAACAACGGGTATGCCGTCCCGATGGTCGTCCGGGCACCGTATGGCGGCGGCGTCCACGGCGCCCTCTACCACAGCCAGTCGGTGGAAGCGTTCTTCACCCACGTTCCCGGGCTCAAGGTGGTGGTGCCGTCGACCCCGCACGACGCCAAGGGCCTGCTCCGGACGGCGATCCGGGACGACGATCCGGTCCTGTTCTTCGAGCACAAGAAGATGTACCGGTCCGTCCGCGGCGACGTCCCCGACGGCGAGTACACCGTTCCCCTGGGTCGGGCCCAGGTCACCCACCCCGGAACCCAGGTCACCGTCATCGCGTATGGCCTCATGGCCCACTACGCGCTGGAGGCGGCGGACCGGGTCGCCGACGACGGAATCAGCGTCGAAGTCGTCGATCTCCGGACACTCCGACCGCTGGACAAGGAGACCGTGCTGGGCTCGGTGCGCAAGACCGGCAAGTGCCTGGTCGTCTACGAGGACAACCGGTTCGGCGGCTATGGCGCCGAAGTGGCGGCGATCGTGGCCGAGGAGGCCTTCGACTACCTCGACGGTCCGGTCACCCGGATCGCCGGGCCGGACGTGCCCGGCGTCCCGTACAACCACGTCCTCGAGGAGTGGTTCATGCTCGACCCGGAGAAGATCGCCGACGCGATCCGACGGTTGGCGGCGTACTGAGGGCGATGACCAGCCTCGAGGCCGTGGAAGCCAGACTCGACCGGATCCTCGACCCATATCGCGGCGAGCTCGAGGAGTTCGAGATCTACGGTGTTCCGATGCTTCGTCGGCCGGGCGCTCACAAGCACGACTGGTTCGCGGGGGTTCAGCGCACCGACCGGGCCGTGAAGTTCAACTTCCTGCCCATGCACGGTCAGCCGGAGCTCCTGGAGGGCACGTCGGCAGCGCTGCTCAAACGGCGGACCGGCGCGTCGGTGTTCAAGTTCACCGCGATCGAGGAGCCGCTTCTCGACGAGCTCGAATCGCTCGTCAGGCGCGGCTTCGACAGCTACCTCGGGCGCACGCCCAGGAGGGACGGATGAACGCGGCGCCATCCACGCTCGACCTCGACCCGGTCCACGAGCGTCTCAAAGCGATCCTGGCGCCGTATCGCGCCACCCTCTCGGCGAAGGACGTCCCGCAGGGGATGACGCTCGAGTTGCCGGGCTACGAAGGCAAGCCCTGGGGCTATGCGGCGGGCACGCGAGTCGGCAAGCGCTACGTGAGCTACTACCTGATGGGCGTGTACGGCGATCCGGCGCTCATGGGTTCGATGTCGCCCGAGCTGCGCCGCCGGATGCAGGGCAAGTCGTGCTTCAACTTCACGAAGGTGGACGAGGCCTTGTTCGCCGAGCTCGAGGGGCTGACCCGCGCCAGCATCGCCCGCCAGCCGAAGCTCATCGAGGAGGCCCTCACGTCGAGGCCTCGACGCTGACGCGGCGGGAGTCCGGATGGGGGACACTACACCGCACATGACTCGCGGAGGACCCTGACGTGGCCAAGGTGACGATGCCCCAGCTCGGCGAGAGCGTGGCCGAGGGCACGATCGGCAAGTGGCTCAAGCAGCCCGGCGACCACGTCGCCAAGTACGAGCCGCTGCTCGAGGTCATCACCGACAAGGTCAATGCGGAGGTCCCGTCGCCGTTCGAGGGCGTGCTCAAGGAGATCCTCGCCGAGGAGGGGGCGACGGTCCCCAACAACGCCGAGATCGCGGTCATCGAGACGGCCGACGAGCCGTCTGCCGGCAACGGTTCGGCCGGTCCGGCCGACAATCCCACGGCCGACAATCCCACGGCCGACGATCCCACGGCCGAGAAGCCCACGGCCGAAGGGCCGCCTACCGAGAGGCCCTCCGAGGCCGCTCCGACGGAAGACACGTCCGCGCCGGCGGCGGTTCCACCGGACGAGGCGACGGGCCCGGCCGGGTCCGACGAGCGGCCCGCCGCCGCCCCGGCTTCCGCGCCCGCGCCCAGCGCGACCTCGGGGCACAGCGTGCCGGCCACCGCCGTGGCAGCCGCCGCAGCCGGCAAGGACGACGCGCGGATGACGCCCGCGGTCCGACGGCTGCTGCGCGAGCACGGCCTGGCGGCCACGATGATCGTGGGCACCGGTGGTGGTGGCCGCATCACCCGTGAGGACGTCCTGAACTACGTCGAGGCCCAGCGCACCGGTCAGACGGTCGGAGGACAGGCGGTCGCCGTCGAGACGGCAGCCAAGCCGGCCTCGGCACCTCCCCAGGCTGCCCCGGCTTCGACGCAGCCCGTGGCGACCGCTGCGCCGGCCGCGCCGGCTGCGACCGCCCCGGTGGTCCCGCCCGGGCAGGACGAACAGCTCGTCGCGTGGACCCAGATGCGCAAGGGCGTGGCCAACGCGATGGTTCGCAGCAAGACCACGGTTCCCCACGCGTACACAACGGTCGAGGTCGACGTGACGGGGCTCGTCCGTCTCCGCGACGCGAGCAAGGGCGAGTACCAGGCCCGGGAGGGGATCGGCCTGAGCTATGTCCCGTTCCTGGTCAAGGCCGTGTGCGAGGGCCTCCGCAAGCACCCGCTCCTGAACGCCCTGTGGACCGAGGAGGGGCTCCTGGTCAAGCGGCAGGTCAACGTGGGGATCGCCGTCGCCGTGGATGACGGGCTGATCGTGCCGGTGGTGCACGATGCCGACCAGCTGTCGATCGCCGGCCTGAATCGCGCCATCCAGGACGTGGCCGGACGCGCGCGCGCGAACCGCCTTCGGCTGGACGACCTCCAGGGCGGCACGATCACGGTCAACAACACCGGCTGGTTCGGGTCGGTGGCGAGTCAGTCGATCGTCAATACGCCCCAGGTCGTGATCGTGAACATGGAGGCAATCGTCAAGCGGCCCGTGGTCCGTGAGACGCCGGAGGGCGACACGATCGCGATCCGCTCGATCATGAACCTTCCGGCCGCGTTCGACCATCGCGCGACTGACGGCGCCCAGGTCGGCCGATTCGTCGCCGACGTCAAGTCGTGGCTGGAAGCGATCGGCCCCGAGACACCGATCTACTGATCCTCAGCCGCGGCGCCGGCGATGCAGGTCTTCGTCACCGGCGGCGCCGGCTTCATCGGGTCTCATGTCGTGGCATTGCTTCGAGCGCGCGGCGACGACGTCGTGGCCACCGTCCGTGACCGCGGACGCGCATCGGCGCTCGTCGGTCTCGGCTGCCGGATCGTCGAGTCCGACCTGGCCGACGCGAGCGTGCTGGCCGAGTTGATCCGGGGCGCCGATGCCGCAATCCACATCGCCGGCAGCTATCGGATCGGGATTCGACCGTCGGAGCGGGCCGCGATGTGGGATGCGAATGTCGGGACCACGCAGCGGGTCCTCGACGCGGCCATTGCCGCGGGCGTCGGACGGATCGTCTACGTCTCGACCAACAACGTGTTCGGGGACACCGGCGGCCGAATCGTGGACGAGACCTACCGTCGCGATCCCGATGCCGGCTTCGTGAGCTGGTACGACGAGACCAAGTTCCGCGCCCACGAGGCGGCGGAGGCGCGCATCCGTCGCGGCGCTCCCGTCGTCATCGCTCAGCCCGGCGGTGTGTACGGCCCGGGCGATCACTCCGAGGCCGGAGCCCAGCTCCTGGCCGCCTCCCGGGGTGAGTTGCGCTATCTCGCCGTCGCCGATGCCGGGCTGGCCTGGGTCCACGTCGACGACGTGGCCGCGGGGATCGTGGCTGTCCTGGATCGTGGCCGGATCGGCGAGGCGTACTCCCTCGCCGGGGATTGCCTGCGCCTGGGCGAGGCGATCGGCCTCGCCGCGCACGCTCGCGGGCGACGCCCGCCCCGTCTCCGGGTCCCGACGGCGCTGCTCAGGGCAATCGCACCCCTCGCGGACCGTGTGGGTGGGCTGCCCGGGTTACCACCCAACCTGACCGAGGTGATCCGTGCCTCGGATGGGGTCACCTACTGGGCATCCCACGACAAGGCCACGCGCGAGCTCGGCTGGCGGCCCCGCCCATTCGAGCAGGGACTCCGCGACACGTTTGCGACGGCGTTGGCAGCCGCTGAGTAGACTCCGACGATGGCCCGCGAGCTGCCGATCTTCACGCCACCCGGCGCCGGGCACGAGCACGGCGCCCGCGAGCCGGCGACGATCGCCATGGGTGGCTCGGTCAGCCCGCTCCGGCGCCATCCCGACTGGATCAGGGCCCGGGTCCCGTCGGGCGAGAACTACCACGACCTCAAGCGCCTGCTCCGGGGGCTGACCCTCAACACCGTCTGCGAGGAGGCCCGCTGCCCGAACATCGGGGAGTGCTGGGACCAGCGGACGGCGACGATCATGATCCTGGGCGATACCTGCACCCGGGCGTGCGGCTTCTGCGCGATCAAGACCGGACGACCGACGTGGTTCGACGAGGACGAACCGCGACGTGTTGCCGAGGCGGTCGCGGGACTCGGCCTCGAGCACGTGGTCGTCACCTCGGTCGCGCGCGACGATCTTCCCGATGGCGGCGCGTCGGTGTTTGCGGCCACGATCCGGGAGCTGCGCCACCGGAGCCCGGGGATGGGCGTCGAGGTGCTGATCCCGGACTTCGATGGCGAGCCCGGGCCGCTCCACGCGGTCATGGACGCCGCGCCGGACATCCTGAATCACAACCTGGAGACCGTCCGACGGCTCCAGAAGCCGGTTCGCAAGCGGGCTCGCTGGGACCGCTCGCTGGAGGTGCTGGCGCGGGCGAAGGCGTTCGCGATCGAGCTTGGGAACCCGGTCCACACGAAGAGCTCGCTGATGGTCGGGCTGGGTGAGACGCGCGACGAGCTCGCCGAAGCCTTCTCGGCGCTGCGCCAGGTGGACTGCGACATCCTCACGATCGGCCAGTACCTGCGGCCCACCGAGCGGCACCTGCCACTCTTGCGCTACTACCACCCGGACGAGTTCGCGGAGATGCGCGAGGAGGCACTCGCGCTCGGGTTCCGCCACGTCGAATCGGGGCCGCTCGTCCGCTCGAGCTATCACGCTCGCGACCAGGTCCCCGGGGCGGAGCTCCGGGCCGCCCGCCGCCAGGCGACCCTCGACGCCGAGGGTCGCGTCGTCCCTCTCGCGGGCTGACCGGGAACCCGGGGGCCGTCGCGCGCGTCCGGGCGGGCATGACCCGGATCCGAATCGCCGCGGTCCTGTTCGCGACGTGCCTCGTAGCCGGTTGCGGCGGAGGGTCCTCCACCCCGTCCGCGTCTCCGTCCTCGGCCGGAGCCGCCTCGCCGCAGCCACCGGCATCGACGGCCGCGCCGTCGTCCGCCGGGCCGCAGGGTGCGTTCGCGACCGGCTGCCTCAACCTGGGTCAGGTCGACTGCATCAATGTCCGCGACCTCGTCCTGGCAACGCTCGCGGCCGATGCCCCAGCGATCAGCTATGTCGAGGTGGGTCCGTTCGCCTGCGTGAGCGAGCCGTGCCCGGAGTCGATCCAGGTCCGACCCAACGGGAGGGTCACGATCGAGTATGCGGACGGCTCCGACCCTTCCGTTTTCGACGTGACCGTCCAGGCCGGCGAGGTGGCCACGAAGCCCGCCCGGGACGAATTCCTGGTCGGGGTGCTGCCGTCCTCGCCTCGGCTCTCCGAACCCCAGGCGGCGATCGACCTCGGCCATTGCGGCCTGCTCAGCGGCATCGACGTCGACGGCAGCTTCTGGGACCCGGTGGGACGCGTGGACATGATGAACCAGGACGCGATCAACGCCGCCAAGGCGTCGTTCCTGCTGATCTCACCGGCAACCGCACGCCTGACCACCGCCGGCGGCCTGGAGCTCGATCTCGTCCGCCATCCCGGAGGCAAGCACCTGCCGCCCTGCATGTAGCGGCAGAGCGGGCGGGGCGAGCCGTTATCCTCGAGCCGTGACGCGCCAGCTGCCCCGGACGATCCCGCTCGCCGAGCTGCATTGCCACCTCGGCGCGGCCGTGACGCCGGCGATCATGTGGGGGATCTCCCATGCCCAGGGCATCAAGCTGCCGACCAAGGACTACTGGGAGTTTCGGCAGCTGATCACGGCCGATCCCAGGCGCACGAAGTCGTTCGAGGACTACCTCCAGCTGTTCCACTGGACCGAGCTCATCCAGAGCTCGCCGATCGCGATCGAGCGCTCCGTGTACGAGGTGGTCGGCGGCGCGTATCGCAAGAACAACGTGACCACGATGGAGCTTCGGTTCAACCCGATGAAGCGGAACCGGGGAGGTGAGCAGGACCTCGACCACATCATCGCGGCGGCGGTCCGCGGGATGGACCGCGCGACCCTCGAATACCCGATCAAGCCCGGCCTGATCTTCTGCCTCGACCGGGCATTCCCGTACGAGCTCAACGAGATCATTGCCGAGAAGGCGATCACGTGGCGCGATCGGGGTGTGGTCGGCATCGACATCGCGGGTCCGGAATCGGCCACGTTCCGCGTCGCCGAGTACCGGCGCCTGTTCCGGCGTGCTCGCCAATTCGCGCTCGGGATCACCGTCCACACCGGGGAATCGGGACCGGTTGACGAGGTCGCTCGAGTGGTCGAGCTCCTGGAACCGGACCGGATCGGGCACGGGGTGAAGGCGGCCTACGACCCACGCGCGATGGCGATGATCCGGGACCGCGGGATCGTGCTCGAGATCTGCCCCACCTCCAACCTCAACACGCGGGTGGTGTCGGGCTGGGACGAGTTCCGCTGGATCTTCGACACGCTCCGTCGGAACGAGGTCCGATTCACGATCAACACCGACGGACCCGAGATGCTCAAGACCTACATCCGCGACGAGCTGGCCGCGCTGGGCAGGATGGGCATCCTGTCGCTCGAGGACCAGAGGCAGGTCGCAGCCACGGCCATGGCCGCGTCCTTCGTGCCCAACGTGTCGGACGTCCCGCTGTCGAGCGTCCAGCCGGCGTCGCGCGAGGTCGTCGAGCGCGAGGAGGCGTAGGTCACGCCGGTCTTCCGCTACGCCCCCGAGCTCGTCGCCCGCTTCCCATCGCTGGTCGGTGGCGTCGTCCACGCCCGGGGACTCACCAACGGACCATCGCCGGCCGGGCTCCAGGATGCATTCCTCGGGGAGCAGCGCGCGGTCATGGACCGGATCGGGGCCACCCCCCTGTCCGAGCTGCCGAGCCTTGCCGCCTGGCGTCGGGCATTCCGCGACTTCGGGGTCGATCCCACCGCCTATCGGTCGGCGGCCGAGGCGCTCTTGCGACGACTCATGAAGCAAGGGTCGATCCCGTCGATCAGCGCCCTTGTCGACCTCGGCAACCTGGTCAGCATCCGTCACGCGCTCCCGGTGGCGGTGTTCGACGTCCGCCGGCTCAGCGGCGGCATCACGGTCCGGCTCGCGACCGGGCACGAGGCATTCATCGATCTCGGATCCGGCGAGCAGGAGCCGTGTCCACCGGGTGAGGTGATCTTCGTCGACGATGGCGGCCTGGTCAGCGCCCGCCGCTGGTGTTGGCGGCAGGGCGCCGCGTCAGCGTCCGATCCCGCCACGACGGAGGTCCTGGTGACGGTCGAAGGGCACCACGACGGCGTGCGGGAAGCCATCTCCGCGGCGGTCTTGGACCTGGAGTCCCTGCTCACCGCCCACACGCATCCCGCCGGGCTCGCGTCTGCCATTCTCGACAGCGGCCGACCCGCCTTCGAGGGACTCGCCGAAGGCTCCTCGGGCCAGCCGGCCTAGGCGGCCTCGCCGGGTACGGGCGGCGACCGGAACGACACGCCACAGCGGAAGCAGCGCGGCGGAAGGGACAGGCCGGCCTGCATGCTGGCCGGCCGTCCGCAGCGCGGACACCGGACGAGGAGCTGGGCGGCGATCCCCGTGCCGACCAGCACGGCTCCGGCGATCGAGGCCATCGGAACCTGCCACCACGGCTCGCCGACCGCGAAGCCCGCGACCCACACCGCGACCAGCCCGAGCGAGACGCCGAGCATCCGGCGCAGTCGCCCCGGCCAGCGTTCCAGGCTGGCCAGCTCTTCGGGTGCGAGCGGGGGCTGCCCGCCGGGTGCCGCGGTCACGCCTCCGCCCGAGCGGTCACCAGGTAGCTGCAGCAGCGGTCGCCGGAGGCGATGTGGGTCTCGCGGGTGACATCGGCGCCGAGGACGTCGCGGAAGAGCTCGAGCTCCGCGGCACACGCCTCGGGGTGACCGGCGGCCACGCGGTAGATCGCGCAGTTGTGCTCCCGCAGCCGGACGGTGCCGTCGGCGATGACGACGGCGTCGGCGAGGTACCCCTGTTCGTCCTGGATCAGGGCGAGCTCGCGAACGCGGTCGATCAGCGTCGCGCCCGGCGCGAGGCGATCGGCGAGGCGAACGCGGATTCCGTCGGCGAGTCCGCGACCGCGTGCGCCGAACGCGGCTTCGACCATCTCGTGGCCACCGAGGCTGTCGATCGCGGCCAGGAGGCCGGCCGAAAGGGCGTCGTAGTTCGACGGGAAGGCGTCCTGAGCGGCCGGGGTGACGTCGTAGACGTGTCGCGGGCGGCCGACGCCGTGCCGCTCCGCCTCGCGGCGGACGAGCCCGGCGGACTCGAGGACCCTGAGCTGCTGAAGGACCCCGGTCCGGCTGGCACCGAGCGCAGCGGCCAGTCGGTCGGGCGTCTGGGGACCCATCCGGCGAAGGCCGTGGAGGATCGCACGACGGAGCGACGGGGTTCCGCCGGATGGCTCGTCGGGCGCATGACGGACGCCGTCGTCCATCCGCCAAGGCTAGCACTGGGTCCGATTGGATGCCCGCCGGCCGGTCCCTCCGCGCGCGATCGTCCATCGCGTCCCACGCACCGGCGGCTCCTCTAGACTGGCCACCCGTGGACCTCGAGCTGTCGTCCGAGCATCGCCTCCTCCAGCAGACGATCCGCGAGTTCATGGCCGACGAGGTGGCGCCGGTCGTGGAGGAGCACGAACGGGCGCACCGGTTCCCGACCGAGATCGTTCGACGGGTGGGCGAGATGGGCTGGCTCGGCATCCCGATCGCGGAAGCGGACGGTGGGGCCGGCCTGGACACGCTGGCCTATGCGATCGCCGTCGAGGAGATCAGCCGGGTCTGGGGGTCGCTCGGGATCATCGTCGCGGCGCATACGTCGCTCGGCTGCGGACCGCTGGTCGTGGCCGGGACACCCGAGCAACGTCAGCGCTGGCTGCAGCCGATGGCGTCCGGGCAGGTTCTCGGCGGCTATGGCCTGACGGAACCCGGCGCCGGATCCGATGCGGGTGGGACGCGCACCACCGCCCGCCTCGATGAGGCCGACGGGACCTGGGTGATCGACGGCGGGAAACGGTTCATCACGAATGCCGGCCAGGCCGGAACCTACATCGTGACCGCGAAGACCGGGACCAGCGAGCGTGGCGACGCCGAGATCACGGCATTCATCGTGCCTGCCGACACACCCGGATTCACCATCGGTCGCCTCGAGGACAAGCTGGGCCTCCACGCGTCTGCCACCGGCGAGCTGCTGTTCGACGGCGCCCGCGTCCCGGCCGAAAACCTGCTTGGCGATCGCGGCCACGGGTTCCGGATGTTCCTCAAGATCCTCGACGGCGGCCGGATCTCGATCGGGGCGATGGCGCTCGGGCTTGCCCAGGCTGCGCTGGATGCGTCCATCCCGTATGCGAAGACTCGTGAGCAGTTCGGGCGGCCGATCGGCTCGTTCCAGGGGGTCGCGTTCATGGTCGCCGACATGGCCACCGAGATCGAGGCCGCCCGCGCTCTGGTCTATCGCGCCGCCTGGCTCAAGGACCAGGGCCGGGACTACGGGCTCGCGGCCGCGCAGGCGAAGCTGTTTGCGTCCGAGGTCTCGTCGCGGGCGACGAACGCCGCGATCCAGGTCCACGGCGGGTACGGCTATGTCACGGATTACCCGGTGGAGCGGTTCATGCGCGACGCCAAGTTGACGGAGATCGGGGAGGGGACGAGCCAGGTGCAGCGGCTCGTCATCGCCCGGAAGCTGCTCGACCTGCGGGTGGTCTGACGGGACGCCCGGTCAGACCGCCGTCAGCCGGACGACCAGGCGGTACTGGCTGCGCGCCCCGACGCATGTCTGCAGCGTCATCGATGGTCGCGACTGCGCTGCATAGGCCCAGTCCGCACCCACCGGCGAGACGACCCGCCAGTAGCGGACCCGGTAGATGTGGATCCGTCCGCGGCCGTCGGCGTAGACGACCTTCATCCCCTTCTGCAGGCGGCCGCTGACGTAGGCGTCGTGAAGTGGCCGGAAGACGGTGGCCGCATGGGCGAACACGTAGATGTTGTTGCGACCGGCGCAGCCCCACTGGTAGAGGCGATTCCCGGGCGGGGTGGATCGCGAGCACGAGAACCAGGTCAGCCCGCGGCTGATCCCCAGCGAAGGGATCCAGACGTGGTTGCGACCGCGATGGGCCGGCGCAGCCTGGCGAGCCCTCGTGGCAGCGGGGGCAGCCGCTGCCGGTGCAACCCGGGCGCGGAGCAGTGCCTGCGGCTGGGGGATGGACGCGGGGGCCGTCGGGCGATCGGCGACGGGGCGGGCTGGCGAGACCGCCATGGCCGGCTGAGGCCGGGCCAGCCGGGCGTCGATGCCCGCCGCACGGTTGACGGCGGCGACCGACCTCGAAGAGGAGACCGACGGGCCTGCCGGGGCGGAATCCGAGGCACTGCCGGTCGTTCCGAGGAGGAGACCGGCGAAGAGGAGTGAGGCAACCGAGCGCGGGATCGCGTGGACAGGGAAGCGCATGTCCCGAGCCTGACCAGCGTTCGCCGGTCCATCCGTGGCCCGGAGGTCCCGAGGGCCGTGGGACGGACGAGCCGTCCCGCCTCGAAAGCGGGACCAAGGTCATGTGCGTGCGTGCAACACCTGCAGGAGGAGGGTCGGAAGGCGCCCGGCGACGCTAGCGAGCCGTGGCGCGACGCTTGGCCTCGCGGAGGCGGGCGAGGGTGTCGTCCGCATCGGCTCGTGCCGGGGCTGCCCGCGGAGGCAGGGGCTCGGCGACCGGAGCCTGACGCTCGGCCGGCGCCACCGAGCGGGATGTTGGCGATGTTCTCAGGCCGGCACCGACGGAATCGGTGGCCGGTTCCGCCGGGGTCGGTGCGACGGTGGCCGGTCCCACGGTGGACGCCGCGGCCGGCTCATCGCTGCGGAGGATCGCGGATCGGGCCGATGCACCACCTGCCCGCTCCCGCGCGGCGAGCATGCCGTCCACGGCGGCGGGTCGCGCCGCGATCGGTCGGTTGCGGCCACGCGATCCAAGCCAACGCCTCGCGTCGGCGAGCTCCCTTCGGCCCACGGACACGCGCCGGAGTGCGATGTCCAGGGGCCACAGCAGGAGTGCCAGGATCAGGAGCGGCGGCCACAGCTCCGTGTAGCGACTCGTCGTCGCAAGGTCGTGCGCCCAGACCTCCGGCGGACGGTCGATCGCGCGACCGGCGGTCGCCGCCCGCAGGGTTGCCAGGAACGCCTCGTTCGTTCCCAGCAGCCGGTACTCGGCCGCGGTGGGGGCGACCAGCCCCAGGGTGCGCCCAAGTGGCGTCGAGCCCGGCTTTTGCTGGTTCACCCGCAGGACGTACGCACCGGGATCGATCTCGCCCAGCGGGACCTCGTACACGCCGGGCGCGGTCTGGACGAGCGAGAGGGCGCGAAGATCCAGGTCGGGCTCCGTGAGCCCGACGCTCGTGGTGTAGAAGTCGCGCGGCGAGCCATCGTCGTCGACGCTCTCGATCCGGAGTACGGTGGACTCTCCGCGCTGGACGAAGCTGGCCTCGATCCCGGCCGTCTCCTCGCCCGGGAACGTCCACGACACGAGCTGGGCGAAGAAGCGCGAGAACCCGTCCCATCCGAGCCAGTCGCGTGCCCAGCGCCCCGTGGAATCGGAGGTCCAGGCCACCGATCGCCCGAGACCGTACTGCCACTGCGCCAGCAGCGGGTCGTCGCGAGCGGTCACCAGAACGGTCTGGGCTGCCGGCTTGGCCGTCGTCCCGTTGTAGCCCCGGAGCTGCGGGAAGCCGTTGTTGAGGCCCCGCAGGATCGGCGACGAGCTGGTCTGGATCGGGTGGAACGGCTCCTCCACGATCTGCTCCCCGGACACCTGTTGCGTCTCCTTGAGGAAGATGTCGGGGATGCTGGCCGGGTTGGCGGCGTTGTAGAACCGGCCGCCGCCCTTCTTCGCCAGCTGCTCGAGGAACGGGTTGGACCCGCCGCCCGCGCCGACCGTCGAGAGCGTGATTCCGGCGGCCTTCATGCGCGCGATGATCGCGTCGTACTGGCCCGAGTTCGACCAGCCGTCGGTGAGCAGGATGATGTGCCGGCGGGTCGCCTGGGCATCCTCCAGCGATTCGACGGCCTGCTCGATCCCCGAAAAGATGTTCGTCTGGCCCAAAGGCTGGATCGACGAGATCGACCCCTGGAGGTCGCCGATCTGGCCGAGCGGCGAGGTCCGGACGACCCAGTGGGCCTGCTCGTCGAACGCGACCACGCCCAGCTCGTCGTTCGCGGTGAGCGCCGCCGCGGCGCGCAGGATCGCTTCCTTGCCGATGTCGACCTTGCGCACGCCGTTGATGCCCGTACCCCCGCCCTGGTTGAACGTGTTGCAGTGGCAGGCATCCATCGATCCCGACTTGTCGATCACGACCACGAGCGCGACGTCCGGCTGTTTCTCGCGATCGCGGACGTCCATGTCGACCGGGAGCGTCTCCTCGATCGGCGTCCGCTTGTAGCCGCCGGCGCCGTAGCTCTTCGGACCGCCGACCATCACCAGTCCGCGACCGAACTCGCGGACGTAGAGCTGAAGCGCCGTCAGCTGGCGGTCGCTGAGGCGGATCCTGGGCACGTCCACGAGCACGATGCTGTCGTAGTTCCCGAGCGTGAACGGGTCCGCGGGCAGCGCCTCGGGCAGGAGCGAGTCGACATCCTGGTGCTCCGTCCTCAGGGCACCCACGAGCTCCGCACCCACCTTCTCGTCGCCGCTCAGCACGAGGATCCGTGGCTCGCCGTTGACGATCGTGTTCGAGTCGGCGCGATCGTTCTGGCTGAACGTGTCCTGGCCGGCCTCGATCACGGCCCGGAAGGTGTGGAAGCCGGCCTCCGTCGGCTTGACCGTGAACGCGACCCGGTTGACGCCCGGTACCAGGTCGACCGGCTTCGTGGCCACCAGCGCGCCGTCGGCGAACAGTCGGACGGTGGCTGGTTGCGCGATCGTGGAGCGAACCTCGGCCACGGCCTCGATCTCCTCGCCCAGTCGGGCCGTGGACGGCGTGCGCAGGCGCTCGATCAGCACCTCTTCGCGCTCGCCGAGGCCGACCACCCGGGTCTCGACCTGGACGCCCCGCGACGCGGCCAGGGCGGCCTCGGTCTGTCCGGCGCCGGTGGTGTCGTTGCCGTCCGACAGCAGGACGATCCGCTTCTGGGCGTCGTCCGGGAACAGCGCGGAGGCGAGACGGAGCGCGGCGCCGATGTCGGTCGCGGTGCGCACCGGTGCCGACGCGATGCGGTCGATCGCGTCGAGCTCGGCCGGCAGCCGTTCCACGACGGCCTCCTTGCCGAACGCCACGATTCCGGCCACGTCACCTTCGGGCATCCTGGCCAGGGAGTCGCGCAGGAACGCCAGTGTGTCCGACTGTCCGTCGGAGCCGATCGAGTCCGAGAGGTCGGCCACGAAGACGACCGCCAGCCGATCCACGGGCAGCACGAGCTGGAACCCGGCCAGCGCGAAAACGAGGGCGGCGACCGTCACTGCCCGGAGAGCGAGCGCGACCCGATGCCGGGCCGCGCCCAGCCGTCGCCGAGCCCCGAGGTGGAGCGCCACGGTCAGCCCAAGGGCGGGAATCAGCAGCAACAGAGCAAGCGGAGCGTCGAACGCGATCCCCATCAGCCGCCCCCACCCGGGCTGCGCCCGAGACGCGCGCTCGCCGCCCGCCAGTAGCGGATCACGGCATCGCGCTGGTAGAGGGCGTATTCGAGCGTCAGGACGGCGAGTGCGATGAGCACGATCGGCACCCACAGCTCGTCACGGGCCGGTCGGCGATCGGCGACGGCGCCGCCGACCGACGACGGGGCGGCCGAGGCGCTGGGCGTAGGCGAGCCGGAGGCCGTTGCCGATGCCCCCGGTGGGGCCCCCGGGCCGCCCGCGCCGAGTGCGGCGATCTTCTCGGCCGAGCCGGGCGCGATCGTGGACTCGTTGACGTCGAACAGGTCGATCGCGAACCGGATCGGTCGATCCGGGTCCACCGGGGCCGGACTCGGCCGAGCCGGCGGCGAGCCGCTGGTTCCCGGCGAGCTGCTCGGCTGCGGCCTGGAGGTCGGCGTCGCCGTCGGGGTCAGGGACGGGGAGGCATCCGGGCCAAGGATCGGGGTGGCGGTGTAGACCCCGGGCAGGTCGGTCTGGCTGAACGTGACGCTCGATCCACCGAGGGTCCCGGGGGCGAGATCGACGCTCGATCCGTCCGGCCGCGTGACCCGCAGGCCCGTCGCGCCGGTGGGGACCGGCAGCGTGATCGGCGACCCGGGCGCCGCAGCGTCCACCGGTCCCGCCGAACCTCCCATCAGCTCGCCCGCGAGGTTGGAGAGCAGGATCGGGAATGCCACCTGGAGCGGCAGGTCGGACTGGCGCGGCTCGAAGGCGAGGACGGCCGTCCGGGTGCCTTCCCGGACCCCGGCGTACAGGAGGGGAGCGTTCCGCGGGCCCGGGATGATCGGCCGCGCCCAGTCGGGCAGCGTCATCTGGCGGGCCTCCGCGATGTGAGTCGTTGACAGGTCGACATAGCGCAGGACCGGCTCTTCGGGATCGAGAGCACCGATCCCGGGCTCACGCAGCCGGCCCGTCACCTCACCCAGGGGGGACGTCCGCGGCGGTGCAATCGCGAGGATGGCGGTCGCCGGCAGGTCGGACGGGACGAACCCTTCGAAGATGATCAGGTCGAACAGCTCGGGCCTGGTCCCGGCCCCGTAGTCCTCCGGCTTCACGCCGTAGAGCTCGGTGTTCGGGAGGTAGGTCAGCGCGGTCTCGAGATAGGGGTCGCCGTGGGCGACGAGCAGGATCCGACGCAGGGTGTCCGGCGGGACCACGGCCCAGGCGCGGTCGTCGACCGCCAGCAGATCGGGGTCGCCGGTCGCGCCGTCGGTGGACGAGGCGAGCCGTACCTCCAGGACCTCCACCGCGCGCGGGATCTCGTCGATCACGACGTCCGCGCGGCTCTGGGGCTCGATCGTCACGTCGCGTACCTCGAACGGCACGCTGCTCCCATCCGCGAACAGCTGGAGCCGCCGCGACGCCCGCTCGAGGTCGAGATTGGCGACCGATACGAACACGGATCTCGTGACCCCGGACGGTGCGGTCCGGACGGCGAGTGCCGCGATCGCCTGGTTCCTTCGGTCGCGGCCGACGGGCAGCACCCGAACCGGGGCGTTGACCCGCGCCTGCGGCTGGTGGGCGAGGGCGCCGTCGGTGGCGACCAGGATCTCGGCGTCGCCGGACCGGGCGGCCAGGGCATCGGCGAGCGCCAGCGCGTCGCCGAGGTCGCCGGTCGACGCGGTCAGCCCGATGGACTCGATCGCCTGCCTGACCCGGCCGAGGTCGGTGGTCTCGTTGGCCACCATGCGTGCCGTGGCCCCGGCCGCGATCACGCTCACGCGGCCTCCGGTGGGCAGGTCGCGCAGGGCGGCGACGGCGGCCTCCTTTGCAGCGGCCAGCCGGTTGGGCGCAACGTCCGTCGCGCCCATCGAGGCCGACGCGTCGATGACCAGCACGATGTCGCCGGCGAGGCCGGCCGGGCGCTCGACGAACGGTCGGGCAGCAAGGAGAGCGAGAAGCGCCACGAGCAGGAGCTGGACGAGGAACAGGAGGCTGCGCCGAAGCCGCTGCCAGGGGGCGTTCGCCTCGACGTCGGCGACCAGTCGCTGCCACAGGAGCGTGGACGGCACGACCGTCTCGTCGCGTCGAAGCTTGAGCAGGTACATCGCCACGACGGCCGGCAGGAACAGCAGCCCGAGCAGTGCGAGCGGAGTCGCGAACGGCATCGGGCGACGACCTAGCCGAGCACCCGGCGGCGCCGGAGCTCGGCGAACACCAGATCGGCGAGCGGCACATCCGTGGCCAGGTCGACATAGCTCGCGCGCCGCTTCGCGCACAGGTCGGCGAAGGCCTCCTTCCAGGCGGCGAGGCGGGCCTGGTAGGCATCAACGGTCGCCAGGTCCACCGTCACATCGATCCCGTCACCGGTCTCGGCGTCGACGAGGCGGAGGTCGCCCTCGACCTCCGGCTCGAGCTCGGTTCGCGACAGCACGTGGAGGACGATCAGGTCCGAGCCCGTGGCCGCGAGGTCGCGGATCACCCGATCGGCAGATGGGTCCAGGAGGTCGCTGATCAGGACCACCACGCCCCGGCCCGACAGCTGGGCGGCGGCGTGACGGGCGCACGCGAGGAGGTCGGTGGGGCCGTCGGACGGCGAGATCGCGGACAGGTTACCCAGCAACCGGAACACGCGCCCCGAGCCGCGCAATCCGGGATGCCGACGCGCCACCCGGCCCGACAGGACGGACAGGACGACGCGGTCTTCCGAGGCCAGGCCGATGTAGCCGAGGGCGGCCGCAGCCCGCTTCGCGAACACGAGCTTCGACGGCGTGCCGAGCGCCATCGAGGCCGAGCCGTCGACGAGGAACGTGACGGTCACGTCCTCTTCCTCGATGAACAGCTTGACGAATAGCTTCTCGAGCCGGGCCAGCACGTTCCAGTCGAGCTGGCGCAGGTCGTCGCCCAGGGCGTAGTCGCGGTAGTCGGCGAACTCCACCGATTGCCCGCGCCGGACGCTCCGGCGACCACCCTTCAACCCGCCGCGGACGGGCTGCTTCATCAGCAGCTTCAGGCGCTCGAGCTGGCGCAGGAACGCCTCGTCGAAGACCGTCATGTCGACGTCCGAGGGAAGGAACGCGGGTCGCGAACGCGCCGCCGGCCCAGGACTCCGGCCACCGGCGGTCGGAGCGGCGGCGGGTCCCGTCCCCGGATCGATCGACATCGCCGGCCGGGGCTACTCGACGGTCGGCGTCGGAACGGCGTCGAGGATCGAGCGGACGACGGCCTCGGTGGTGATGCCCTCGGCCTCGCCCTCGAAGTTGAGGATGATCCGATGGCGGAGCGCGGGCAGCGCCGCGGCCCGCACGTCGTCGATTGCCACGTTGAAGCGGCCCTCGAGGAGCGCGAAGATCTTGCCCGCCGT
>DATBLH010000042.1:0-15671 GCA_036555445.1 Candidatus Limnocylindrales bacterium | reverse complement strand
CCGGCGGGCAATCTCGACTTCATCCGGGTCGCCCCGTAGGGCGCCGAATGGGCGGGGGATAGAATCACGGAGCCAGCGAGGCGGTCGGATGGCCGCGCGCCACGTCGGGGGAAACTCCGGAGACGGCGCGAGGAAAGTCCGAGCTCCACAGCGCGGGGTAGCGGGTAACGCCCGTCCGTCGTGAGACGAGGACCAGCGCCACAGTGACGATGCCGACCGGCGGCGCGAGCCGTCGTTCGGAGTGAAACGCGGCAAGCTCTACCCGGAGCAAGGCCAAGTAGGAGGGCGAAACCTGTCGACGGGCAACCGTCGCGGGGGAGAGGTGCGCTGCCCAGCCCTCGGGTCGGCCGCTTGAGCCGTCGGGCAACCGGCGGCCAGAGATGGATGGCCATCGCCCGGGCCGCAAGGCCTGGGCACAGAACTCGGCTTACAGACCGCGCTCGCTGGCGCAGGTCCTGGGCGGATGGCTCGCAGGAGCGTCGAATCGACGGGCGGATGGCTCGCAGGAGCGCCGAATCGTCGGGCGCATGGCTCGCAGGAGCGTCGCCTCGGCCCTCGGAAGGGCGTGTGACGACCCGACGTCGAGGGGGTCTAGTCCTCGTCGGGACGGAAGATGTGCGGCGCCGTGCAGGCGTTGCAGATCGGCGTCGCAGACTCGAGGTCGCCCAGGGGGATCGGGAGCTTCCGCTCGGGATAGAGGCACTCCACGTCGTAGACGCGCTCGTCGGTGACGTCCACCTGCACGATCCGCCGGTACGTGCAGCGGCGAATCCGATGCGGTGCCAGGCGATAGGCCTCGGACTCGGGGGCGATGTGGGGCAGCGGCAACGCCATCTGGGGCAGCGCCTCGAACGTGACGGACAGGGCCTGCTCGGGCTCTGTGGGCGGCGGAGCCTAGCACCCGCGATCGAGGGACGACAACACACCAAACGTACTAGACTGCCGCCGACTCGACGGCCGAACACCTGGAGGGACCGTGGAGGAAGGCGGACGCCGCTTCCCGCCGCTCGAGGGGAGCGATTCCCCGACGCTCGAGGCAGCCGAAGCCGACGCACGGATCGCGGCCGACCGCGACGTGGGCACCGTGGGCGAGCAGGTTGTCGTGCGACGGGTTCCGCCCGTCGCCCGAGCCCGTTCCCCGCACCCCGCGACGTGTCCGTTCTTCCGGAGCCTGGGCCCCGATGCGGTCCTGGGTCCGCCTCTCGAGGCACCCGATCCGGTGAACCGGTGCGCCGCGGCCGGGGAGATCAAGCCCCAGTCCTATCGACAGCAGGAGCTGGTCTGCCTGACCAGCGGTCATGTCAACTGCCCGCGTTACCTGCGCGGAACGACGGTCAGTCGCCGTGGCCCCATGGCGCGGCCGATTCCGATGAAGACGATCGGCCGGGCGACGGGCGCCGCGACGCTGCTGCTGGCGGGGGCGCTCGTTCTCTCCGTGGGATTCCTGATCGTGAACGGTGGTTTCGAGCTGCCCTCGGCGTCGCCCTCGGGGACGCTCGCCGCGGTCTCGAGTCCGAGTGCGACCGCCATCCCAACGAGTGCGTCGGCCTCGCCGGTGACGTCCCCGTCGGCGACCGCATCGCCGCCCGTTGTCAGCTCGAGCCCGAGCCTATCGCCGTCCCCGTCCCTCCCGGAAACGCCCTCGCGGACGGCCAAACCCACTCCGCGCTCCGATCGATACGACCTCCTCGACCCGTGTCCCGACAAGCCTCGCTGCTGGATCTACACGATCCGTTCGGGGGACAACCTGTCGTCGATCGCGAACTACTTCGGGATCCCGCTCGAAACCGTGCGCCGGCTCAACCCGTGGACCCGGCACGGGATCCGGCGCGGTCAAGAGCTTCGACTCCCACCGCCCACGCGCTGATCGGGCTCACCCGAACCCCGGCCTCGTGGTCGCCCCGACGTCGGCGCCGGTGAGGCGAACGCGGCAGATCCCGCGGCGGCTCGTGGCGGCATATCGCCGGTGAGCTGACTCGCGGCCTGGGCTCGATCGCCGTCGCAGAGGCCCGGCGACCCCATTCCCAGGGCGCTCCGTTTCGGGCGGCGGATCTCTACGAAATCGGGATTGACGGGCCGACTTCGCGTGCTAGGATGCGCTGAAGTGGCATAGAGTGGTGAGAAGTGGGGAACAGCGGCGAACGCCGAACCCCAGCCCGTCACTCTCGTACCGGCCACGGGCCCGGATCAGCGGGGTACGCCCGGCAGTGTTCACCGGCGAGTACCGGCACACGGTGGACGAGAAGGGACGGATCGCCGTCCCATCGAAGTTCCGCTCGCAGCTCGCGGACGGCGCGGTCGTATCGCGCTGGCTCGAGCAATGCCTGGCCATCCACACCCGGGCCGGATGGGAGGCACTGGCGACGAAGGTCGCGGGTCTGCCCATCACCGACGCCGGATCCCGCCGCTTCCAGCGCTTCATCTTCGCCGGCGCGTTCGAGGCCGATCTCGATCGCCAGGGTCGGGTCGTCGTGCCCGCCTACCTCCGGACGGAGATCGGCCTGGCGGCGGAGGCCGTGATCGTCGGCTCGCGGGACCACGCCGAGATCTGGGCACCCGGCCGGTGGGACGACTACCGCCGTTCGCTCGAGGATCCCGACGCACTCGCAGAGGCGATCAGTGGTCTCGGGATCTAGGCCACCACATGCGCTTCCAGGGTCCGCGCGGGATCCGATCGTCAACGGTGGAGGAGAGATGAAGGAAGGGCACCTGCCGGTGCTGGCGGACGAGGTCATGTCGATGCTCGCGCCAGCTGCCGGCAGCCTTCAGATCGACGCCACGGTGGGCGGCGGTGGGCACACCGCGCGGATCCTGGAGGCGACCGATCCTGATGGCCGCCTCCTCGGCATCGACGCCGATGGGGCGGCCATCGCCAGGGTCGCGTCACGACTGCGGTCGTACGGCGATCGGGTCGTCCTCCGCCAGGCGAATTTTCGGGAGCTCCGCTCGGTCGCGCCGACCGCGGGATTCGGGGCGGTGGACGGTTGCCTGTTCGACCTTGGCCTGTCCTCGTTCCAGCTGGGCGACGCCGAGCGTGGCTTCGGGATCCGTACCGGCGGCCCGCTCGACATGCGCTTCGACCCCCGTCGCGGCGTCCCGGCCTCGGAGCTGATCGCGAGCCTCGACGCGGACGAGCTGACGGCGTTGTTTCGCCGCTACGGCGAGGAGCCGCAGGCCCGCCGGATCGCGCGCGCGGTCGTGGATGCCCGACGGACGACGACGATCGCCACCGCGGAGGAGCTCGCGGCGATCATCGAACGTGCGGCACCCCGTGCTCCCCGTGGCCGGCGGCCGATCCATCCGGCAACGCGCGTGTTCCAGGCCCTCCGGATCGCGGTCAACGAAGAGCTCGATGCCCTCTCCGAGGGATTGGCAGCGGCAGTCGACCTGCTGAGGCCGGGTGGCCGCCTCGTGGTCCTCAGCTACCACTCGCTCGAGGACCGAATCGTCAAGCGCTTCTTCCAGGCCGAGCGCCGGGGTTGCGTGTGCCCGCCGGAGGCACCGGTCTGCGTCTGCGGCCGGGCGCCCCGACTGCGACTCGTGACCAGGCCATCGCTGACCCCCAGCCACGAGGAGATCGCCGCCAACCCCCGCGCCAGGAGTGCCCGTCTTCGAGCCGCCGAACGCCTCGCGGCCTAGCAGAAGGAGCCCCCGATGAGCAAGCGTCACCACGTCCACCGGCGGAAGGCCTATGGCCGGCGCCAGCACGAGCTGCGGGAGCGTGTGGACCGGCGGACACTCGATGCCGACCCGGGTGGCTGGGATGGGACGCTCGACGTCCTGGGCAATCCAGTCTCGTTCCTCGAGCCGCGTGGCGGACGGGTCCGCTTCGCCCTGGGCGAGTAGGGGACCGCGATGGCCGTCTACCAGGGCGCCCGCCAGCGACCGATATTCCTGCCGCCGCGTGGCAGGAGCGTCGATGCCCCGGTTCTCTCCCGCCGGCGCGTCAGCGGCGCCGTCCGTGCGGGGCGACGCAGCAGCCGCGTCGGGCTGCTCGTGGGCGGAATCGTGGTCGCGTTCCTGCTCGCGTTCTTCTCGCTCGCCCAGACCGTCACCGTCTCGGCCACGACCTACGACGTGGACCAGCTCCTCGACGACCGTCAGCGGCTCGAGGCCCAGGCCGTACAGATCCAGTCCGACCTGGACCGCCTGGGTCGCGAACCCGCCATCCGCAAGCAAGCCATCGACGCCGGGTTCGGCCAGCTCGCCAACCCCGTCGTCGTCGCGCCCCGCTAGCCCATCGCCTGACCGATGCTCGGTCGGACCGATTCCCGGCCCCGCCTCCTCCTGCTCCTGGTGGGGCTGGTGGTGATCTCCGTGGCCCTGGTCGGCAGACTTGGCTACTGGCAAGTCCTTCGCCGGGACGAGCTCGCCGACCAGGCGCGGCGCCAGACGACCGTCCGGACCGAGACGCCCTCGCGCCGGGGGAGCATCTACGATCGGAGCGGTGTCGTGGTCCTGGCCACGACGATCGAGCGTCAACGGCTCGTCGCCTCCCCGGACGACCTGACGCCCCTCCAGCGTCGAGACGTCCGCGACCGCATCTCCCGGATCCTGCACATCGACGACGACCCGGAGGCCGTCGCCGCCCTCGACGCACGACTGGCCTCGGATCGTTCCTATGTGGTCCTCGCGACCGACATCGGGAGCCAGGCAGCCGATGCGGCCCGTGCCGCCGTCCGCGCGGGTGAGTTGCCTACCGTGCGGATCGAGACCGAGCCGTCCAGGGTCTACCCGCAGGCGGGCGGTGGCCCCGAATCGACCCTCGCGGCGCAACTGCTCGGCTTCGTCAATCGCGACGGCGTCGGCCAGTACGGGGTCGAACAGCGCTACCAGGACGTCCTCGCCGGTCGGCCGCAGGTCGTCCTCGCCCAGCGCGATGTGCGATCCCGGCCGATCGGCGAGACGGCGACGGTCGCCGAGGCCGGCGAGGCCGGTGTCGACCTGCGACTGACGATCGATGCCGGACTGCAGCTGGCGGTCGAGCAGGAGCTGTTGGCGGCGCGAGTGGCCGATCGCGCCAAGAGCGTGTCGGCGATCGTGATGGACCCCTACAGCGGGGAGATCTATGCCGAGGCGACCTATCCCTCGTACGACGCGAATGCGTACCGGAAGATCGCGGCCGACGACCCGTCGCGGTTCGTGGATCCGATCGTGTCAGAGGTCTATGAGCCGGGATCCGTGTTCAAGATGCTGACCGTCATCGCGGGTCTCGAGACCCGGACGGTCACGCCCACGACCCGGATCCGGGACACCGGGACCCTGCGACTCGACAACGGCGAATCGAAGATCGACGACGCCGACCGGCGCGGGATGGGCTGGATGACGTTCCGTGACGGGATCGCGTATTCACGCAACGTCGTGGCCGCCAAGGTTGCCCTCGACCTCGGGCGGACCACGCGCCAGTCGTCCGTGATCCTCCACGACACGTGGACCCGGATGGGCTTCGGTGCGCGGACCGGGATCGACGTCGCCGGCGAGGTTCCCGGCCTGGTCCGCGACCCGCGGGTCAGCGCGTGGCACGAGATCGACCTGGCCAACGGCTCGTTCGGGCAGGGCGTCGCCGTCACCCCGATCCAGCTCGTGACCGCCTACGCCACGATGATCAACGGCGGGATGGCGGTCACGCCGCACGTCGTCAAGTCGGTCGGCACCGACGACGTCAGCGTCATGGCGGGAGATGCCCTGATCCAGCCGCAGCTGTCGAAGACCCTCGTCTCGATGATGAACCACGTCGTCACCGAGGTGCCGTTCTACAGCGATCGGACGCTCATCCCGGGCTACTACGTCGGTGGCAAGACGGGGACCGCCCAGATCTGGGATTCGAAGGCCCGCCAGGGTCGCGGCGCCTGGAAGGACAACTTGTTCAACTACTCGTTCGTCGGATTTATCGGCCGCGAGACCGGCCACCCGGACCTCGTGGTGGCCGTTCGCGTCGAGGAGGCGCGTCCGACGATCGCGCGCGTCGGGCGCCTGGAGATGCCCGTGATGTCGTTCCAGCTGTTCCGCCGGATCGCCCACGACGCGATCGCAACCCCCGACCTGCTCGAGCAGCGCGTGGCGCCGCTCGCGGTCGTGTCCGCCGACCGGTGAGCGCGGCCTATGCCACACTCGCCGCCGTGAGCGACGCCCCGCGGCCTCCCCGCGCGGGCGGGGACGAGCCGGCGCCCGCATTCCACGCCGACGAGCTGGTCGACGTCACCGGCGGCAGGCTGATCGCCCGATCTTCGCGACCGATCCGCGGAGCCGCCGTCGATACGCGCCTGATCCGGCCCGGCGAGCTGTTCCTGGCCCTGCCGGGCGAACGGACCGACGGTCACCGGTACCTGGGTCAGGCCGTCGACGCCGGAGCGGCGGCCCTCGTCGTGACCGAGCCGATTGCCGACCCGGGGGAGCTGGGCGACGTCACCGTGCTCCGGGTGCGCGATGGCCTGTCCGCCCTCCACGCCCTCGCCGCGGCCTGGCGGACGCGGTTCCGGCCGTTCGTCGTCGGAGTGACCGGCAGCATCGCGAAGACGTCCACCAAGGAGGCCGTGGCGGGCGTCCTCTCGGAGCGGTTGACGACGCTCCGCAGCGAGGGCAACCAGAACAACGAGATCGGGCTGCCGCTCAGCATCCTTCGCCTGGGTCCCGAGCACGAGGTGGCCGTCCTCGAGATGGGGATGTACGTCGGCGGCGAGATCCGCGAGCTGGCCCGGATCGCCCGCCCCCGGGTCGGCGTCGTGACCGCCGTGCAGCCCGTCCACCTGTCGCGGATCGGGTCGATCGACGCGGTCGAGCGTGCCAAGGCGGAGCTCGTCGAGGCCCTGCCGAGCGAGGCCGACGGCGGCGTCGCGGTGCTCAACGCGGACGACCCACGGGTGCGTCGGATGTCCGAACGGACCGAGGCCCGGGCCCTCGGCTATGGCTTCGACGAGGCTGCCGACGTCCGCGCGGACGATGTGCGCTCGGCCGGTTTCGCGGGAATGACGTTCGCACTCCACCTCCCGGGCGAGGGCCCCATCGCCGCTTCGATCCCGACGCTCGGCCGGCTGGCGGTCCATAACGCCCTCGCGGCGGCGGCCGTGGGTTCGGTCGCCGGCCTCGACGCGGGCGCGATCACCGCCGGCCTCGCCCGCGGATGGTCGGCTCCGCACCGAGCCGAGATCGTCCGCGCCGGTGCCGTGACGATCGTCGACGACAGCTATAACGCGTCACCGGCGTCGGTGATCGCAGCGCTGGAGCTCCTCGCTGGCTTGCCCGGCCGGCGGATCGCGGTGCTGGGCGAGATGCTCGAGCTCGGCGACGGCTCGGAAGCCGGTCACGTCGCCGTCGGGCGCGCGGCGGCGGGTGTTGCCTCCCTCCTGGTCGTCGTCGGACCGGGAGCGGCGGGGATCGCCGAGGGTGCCGAAGACGCGGGCCTCCGCGCCGACGCGACCGTCCATGTGCCGGACGTCGAGGCCGCGATCGCGGAGCTTGACGGACGGCTCCGGGACGGTGACGTGGTCCTCGTCAAGGCCTCTCGTGGCGCGGCGCTCGAGCGCGTGGTGGACGCCCTGCGCGAGCGGGCCCGATGACGCTCGAGCTCATCCAGGGCCTGCTGCTGGCATTCGCGATCGTGGTCATCCTCATGCCGCCCTACATCCGGCTCCTGCGCTGGGTCGGGATCGGCAAGCAGATCCGGGAAGAGGGACCCCACAGCCATTTCGTGAAGGAGGGGACGCCGACGATGGGCGGCCTCCTCGTCGTGGGCGTCGTCGTCGTCCTGTTCGTGCTCCTGAGCGGCGTTCCCGAGCGCGGTGTCATCGCTCCCCTGGCATCGCTGACGCTGGTCGGGATCCTCGGCGGGGTCGACGACTTCCTCAACGCGAAGACGGGGGAGGGGATCCGCGCGCGCCAGAAGATGCTGTGGCTGGTCGTCGTGGGCGGCGTGGCCGCTTACCAGATCCAGTCCACCTACCAGCTGGAGGGGTTCCGGGTCCCGTTCTACGGCGACGTCCTGATCGAGCCCTGGATCTACGTGCTGTTCGCGGCCTTCGCGATCGTCGCCGCGGCCAACGGCGCCAACATCACCGACGGTCTCGACGGCCTCGCCGGCGGGACGCTCGTGTTCGCGTTCGTCGGCTTCCTGCTGATCGCGATCCTCAACCAGCCGACCCAGCCGAACCTCGCGTTCCTGTGTGCCCTGATCATCGGGGCGTTGCTGGGGTTCCTGTGGTTCAACGTCCACCCGGCCCAGATCTTCATGGGCGACTCCGGGTCGCTCTCGCTGGGAGCCACGCTCGCCGTGATCGCGCTGATCACCGGCCAGATCCTCGTGCTTCCGCTGATCGGCCTGATCTTCGTCATCGAGACCGGCTCGGTGATCGTCCAGGTCATCTACTTCCGGCTCACCGGCGGCCGCCGGCTGCTCCGGATGAGCCCGATCCACCATCACTTCGAGCTCGGTGGCTGGGACGAGGAGAAGATCACGCTCCGGTTCTGGATCGTGGCGATCCTGGCGGGGCTGCTGGGCGTGACGCTCGCGCTGGCGTCGCTCCCCGGCGGCGTCCCGGGTGGCGCGGCGTGACCGCGATGACCGACCGACCGGCCGCGATCGAACTCGCCGACCTGTCCATGGCGGGGATCCGGGACGACCAGCTGCGGGGACGACCCGTGACGGTCCTCGGTCTCGCGCGGTCGGGGATCGCGCTGGCCCGCTTCCTCCACGATGCCGGCGCGCATGTGACCGTCTATGACGCACGGCCCGGGTCGGAGCTCGGCCCGGCCATCGCGGCGCTCGAGGGTAGGGCGGTCGACCTGCAGCTCGGCCCGGACGTCGACCCCGCGACGACCTGGTCGGGGGCGGCGCTCGTGACCACCTCGCCCTCGATCAACCCGGACTACCC
Organism: Candidatus Limnocylindrales bacterium; assembly: GCA_036555445.1. Classification (GTDB taxonomy): domain Bacteria; phylum Chloroflexota; class Limnocylindria; order Limnocylindrales; family CSP1-4; genus DATBLH01. The sequence continues at coordinate 6,804 of DATBLH010000042.1, read as the reverse complement.
GACGACCGAGCCGCGTCTCCGCGGAGCGCTGCGGGCGCTCGTCGACGCACGGGCCGCGGGCGATCGCTCGGCACCGGCCCTCGTGTCCGAGGCAGATCTGTTCCTCCGGTTGTGTCCCGCGCCGGTGGTCGGGGTCACCGGGACCAAGGGCAAGACGACGACCGCGTCGCTCGCCCATGCGATCCTCGCCACCGACGCGGTCCACCCCGCGATCCTCGGCGGCAACATCGGGACGCCGATCGTGGAGCGTCTCCCGGAGCTCACCCCCGATCACCGGGTCGTGTTCGAGCTCAGCGAGCTCCAGCTCCCGACGCTGTCCACCGGGACGACGGTCGCCGTGTACACGAACGTCACCTCGGACCACCTCGACCGGCACGGGTCACTGGAGGCCTATCGCCGGGTCAAGGAGCGCCTGGCCGAGCTCGTGGCTCCCGACGGAGCGCTGGTGCTCAATGCCGACGATCCGATCGTTGCCGCCTACGCGGGGCACGGACGGTCGACGGCGATCCGGTATCGACTGGGCAGCCCGGGTGCGGGCGAGCTCGGCATCGTGGACGACTGGATCGTGGCCGACGGGATCGGGCGTCTCACGCTCACCGGCGGAGGCCCGGCGACTACCGGTCCGGGCGGTCGGATCCTGCCCCTCGATGACGTCCCGCTGTTCGGTCGCCACAACGTGGCCAACACGCTCGCCGCGGTGGCGGTCGGCCTCCTGTTCGGCATCGAGCCGAGTGCGATCCGACGCGGCGTGAGCAGCTTCACCGGCGTCGAGCACCGGCTCGAACCGGTCGCAGAGATCGACGGGGTCCGGTTCGTCAACGATTCCATGGGCACCCAGCCGGACGCGGTGATCGCGGCCCTGGAATCGTTCGACCCGCCGCTGGTCCTGATCGCCGGTGGTCGCGACAAGGGGGTCGATCTCTCGGCGCTCGCGATCGTGGTGGCCCGGCGCGCGGCGGCGGCCGTGCTCATCGGCGAAAGCGGTCCGACCCTCGAGCGCCTGTTCCGCGACGCCGGTCTCGAGACGACCGAGCGCGCCGCGACGCTCGAGCTGGCCGTCGAACGGGCGGACGGCCTCGCGCGCGATGCAATGACCGGTGGCCCCGGGTCGCCTCCCGCGACCGTGCTCCTCAGTCCTGCCGCCGCCAGCTTCGACATGTTCGACGACTACGCCGTTCGCGGTCGCGCGTTCCGGGATGCCGTGACGCAGATCGCCGAGCGGCGTGCTGACAGGCAGGGGAGGGAGCCATGAGCATCGTCCGACCGCTCCGCCGGTTCCGCCTGGGGCCGATCCCGGACGCGGCGCCGAGCCCCGCACCCGACCTCCGACGGGCGCGCGACGAGACGCAGGCCGCGACGCGCACACCGGCGAAGAGCCGCCCGAATGTCGTCCGTCGGGAGCGCCACCAGCCAGACCACGTGATCCTGGTGGCCGTGGTCGCGCTCGCCGCGATCGGGATCCTGATGGTCTATTCGTCGTCCGCGATGCGTGCCTATCTCGCCCAGGACGACACGCTGGCGATCGTCGGGCCCCAGATCGGCTGGGGCGGCCTGGGGATCCTGGTCATGCTCCTGTTCAGCCGGATCGACTATCGCTACCTCCGGCTCGCCTCGATCCCGGCCTATATCGTGGCGATCGTTCTTCTCGTGCTCGTGTTCCACCCCGCGCTCAACGTGGTCGTCGGCGGCAGCGCCCGCTGGCTCCGCCTGGGGCCGTTGCCGGCCCTCCACCCGGCCGAGGTGGCCAAGCTCGCCCTGATCATCTATCTCGCCCACTGGATGGCCGGTCGCGGCACGCGGATTCGATCGATGATCGGGGGCACGCTGCCGTTCCTGCTGATCACCGCCCCGGTCCTCGCGCTCGTCTTCCGCGAGCCCGACCTGGGCACGACCTCGGTGATCGCCGTGACCGCGTTCACGATGTTCTTCGTGGCCGGGGCGAACCTGGTCCACCTCGTCGCCCTCGGTGCGCTGGCGGTCATGGGCGCGCTCGCGGTCGGACTCCGTGGCTACCAGCTCGAACGGCTCGAGGCGTTCATCGATCCCTGGCGCGACCCGCTGGGCAAGGGCTTCCACACGATCCAGGGCCTGCTGGCGCTCGGCCTGGGTGGCATCCTCGGCGCGGGTCTCGGTGAGAGCCGCCTGGCCGGCGGGCTGTTCCTGCCCAACGCGTCGAACGACTTCATCTTCGCGATCATCGGCGAGGAGTTCGGATTCGTCGGGGCGTGCATCGTCATCGCCCTGTTCCTGGTCCTGGGCTACGCCGGCATCCGGACCGCCCTCGGAGCTCCCGACACGTTCGGCGCGCTCCTCGCGGCCGGGATCACCGCCTGGCTGAGCCTCCAGGCGTTCATCAACGTCGCGGTCGTCGTCGCGTTGCTTCCGGTGACCGGAATCACGCTCCCGTTCATCAGCGCCGGCGGCTCATCGCTCATCATCAGCTTTGCCGCGGCCGGGATCCTGCTCTCGATCTCGCGTGAGACGGTGGAACGGAGCACATGGAACGATGCGGCTACTGATCGCGGCCGGGGGAACGGGCGGACACATCTACCCCGCGCTGGCCGTCGCACGATTCCTTCGCGACCCTGATCGCACCGGGCGCTCGGCGCCCGAGCTGTCGTGGCTGGGCGGCCATCGCGGCCTGGAGGCGACGCTGCTCCGCGGGTCCGGGATCCCGTTCCGCCGGCTCGCCCTGCGCTCCCTGCGAACCGTCGATCGCGACGCCCACCTGGTCGTCGATCCGGCCCGCCTCGCGATCTCGGTGCCCCAGGCGGCGACCATCCTCGCCCGGGAGCGGCCGGCGGCCGTCCTGACGACCGGCGGCTACGTTGCGATCCCGGTCCTGCTCGCCGCCGCACCCCTCCGGATCCCGGTCCTGCTGTGGGAAGGCAACGTCGTCCCGGGACGAAGCGTCCGCGCGACCGCGCGCCTCGCGACGGCGCTCGCCGTTGCCTTCGAGGAGACCTGCCGGAGCCTGGCCGGCTCGCGGCCGTGCTATGTGACCGGCACTCCGATCCGGGACGTCTCGGGTGTTGATCGCGCGACGGCGCGTGCGGGTCTCGGGCTCACGGACGCGGACCGGCTGGTGGTCGTCTTCGGCGGGTCTCAGGCGGTCCGACGATTCAACACGGCCGTCGCGCGAGCACTCCCGCGGCTCGTCGAACGGGCGCATGTCATCCACGTGACCGGCGAGGAAGGATACGCAGCAGCCCTGGCCGGCCGGGAGGCGCTGCCACCGCACATCCGCGACCGGTACCGGCCACGGCCGTTCCTGCGCGACGAGATGCTGCCCGCCCTCGCCGCCGCGGACCTGGTGGTGGGCCGCGCGGGCTCCTCGACCCTTGCCGAGACGTGCGCGCTGGGGCTGCCGATGGTCGTCGTGCCCTACCCGCATGCCGCCGGCCACCAGCGCGCCAACGCACTCGTCCTGGAGAGCGCGGGTGCCGCCCGGCTGATCGACGACGAGGCGTTCGATTCCGATGGGCTCCTGGATGCGGTCGCGATCCTCGACGACGCCGACCGGCATCGGGCGATGGGCCAAGCGGCCCGGGCGCTCGGGCGCCCCGGCGCAGCGGCCGCGGTGGCCGATCTCGTCCTGGCCCTCGCCGAGCGTCGGCCGCTGCCCGATGCGGGGGCCGTCGAGAAGCGCTCGCGGAGCGTGGCCGGGTGACCGAGACGGCCGCGTTCGATGCCCTCGCCCTGGGCACGGAGATCCAGCGCCGGATCGGGGTCAAGACCTCGCGGGACGAGCCGCTGGCGCGGTTCACGACGATGCGGGTGGGCGGGCCCGCCGACCTGTACGCGATGGCGCACAACGTGTTCGAGCTGCGAGCCCTGGTCCGCTTCGCCCGGAGTCGCACCGTCCCGCTCCTGCTCCTCGGTCGCGGGAGCAACGCCGTCATCAGCGACCGGGGCGTCCGGGGCCTCGTCGTGCACGTGCGTGCCGAGGGTTCCCGCGTGGACGGTTCGGAGTTCGTCGCCGAGGCCGGTGTGCCCATGGCGCGTGCGGCCACCGAGACCCAGCGGGCCGGTCTCACCGGCCTCGAGTTCGGGCTCGCGATTCCGGGCACGGTGGGAGGCGCCGTGTGGGCGAACGCCGGGGCGCACGACGCGGACGTCGCCGGCATCCTGGCCTCGGCGGACATCCTCGATGCCGAGGGTCGCGAGATCCGGACGCCGGTGGAGGAGCTCAGCCTCGGCTATCGCGACAGCCGTCTCAAGCACGCACCGGACGAGGTCGTCCTCGCGGCCCGGTTCCGGTTGGCCCCGGCCGATCCCGCACTGATCGCATCGCGGCTCGACGACATCCGGCGCTGGCGACGCGAGCATCAACCGTTGGGGATCCCGTCGGCCGGCAGCGTGTTCCGCAATCCCGACGGCGATTCCGCGGGACGGCTGATCGAGGCCGCCGGTCTCAAGGGTCGCCGGATCGGCGGCGCCGCGGTCTCCGGGAAGCACGCGAACTTCATCGTCAACGACCAGCGTGGTGCGGCCTCCGACGTCCGGCGTCTGGTCGACCTCGTGCAGGCACAGGTCGCCGAGCGCGAGGGCGTCACGCTCGTGCCGGAGGTTGCGTTCCTCGGCGACTGGGACGGCTGGCCGTGGCCGGAGGCCGGCTCGTGACGCCGGTCCCAGCCTGGAGCCCGCCGGACCCGGGCAGCCTGCCGCCGATCGTCGTCCTGTTCGGCGGACCGTCCGCCGAACACGACGTGTCGATCGTCTCCGGAACGGCCATCGCGGACGCCCTGTCGGCGGCCGGCTGCGTTGTTCGACAGGTCCTCGTCGACCTCGATCGGACGTGGTGGTGGCTGGGCTCGGACCATCGCCGCGGAGATCGGCCCGCCTCTGCCTACGACGACCCGTCGGTGCTCGGCGCGGACGGACCGTACCCGGTGGGTGCCGCGCTCGATCGACTGGCGGCGGTGCAGCCGGCACCGGTGGTCTGGCTCGCGCTCCACGGTCCTTGGGGCGAGGACGGCACGGTCCAGGCGCTGATGGATTCGGTGGACCTCGCCTACACCGGGGCGGGCGTCGCCGCGTCGGCGATCGGGATGGACAAGGCGCTGTTCAAGCGGCTCGCACGCGGCCTCGGCCTGCCGGTCGTCGACTGGCGGGAGATCGGGCTCGAGCGTTGGCGGCGCGAGCCGGACGCGGTCCTCGACGAGCTCGAGGCGTTCGCGGCCGGCACGCGTGACCCGCGGCTGATGATCAAGCCCGCCCGCCTCGGGAGCTCGGTCGGGATGACGCTGGCGCACACGCCCGCCGAGCGAGGGCCTGCCCTCGAGGAGGCATTCCGGTTCGATGACCTCGTGCTCGCGGAGCGCTACCTCGCCGGGGCGCGGGATCTCGAGGTCTCCGTGCTCGGCAACGACCCGTCCCGGCTCGAGCTCTACGGACCGGGCGAGATCGTGGCCGGCCACGAGTTCTACGACTACGCGGCGAAGTACACGCCCGGGCTGTCCGAGACGTCGACGCGCGCGGAGGTGCCCGAGGGACTGCGGCAGGCCATCCTGAAGCTCGCCCGCGATGTGTATCGCGGGATCGGATGCGAGGGCTTTGCCCGGGTCGACTTCCTGCTCGCCGGCGAGGAGCTGGTGATCTCGGAGATCAACACGATCCCGGGCTTCACCCCGATCAGCCTGTTTCCGACGATGCCCGCCGCGGGCGGCCACGACTTCGCGGCCGTCTGCCTGCGGATCGTCGAGCTGGCCCTGGACCGTCATCGCCAGGCGCGGCGGGCCGAGCTGCGACCCGGCGACCTCCCTCGATGACCGGACGGCCGACGCGGGTCCGGATCGCCGGTCGTCAGGCCCGGCGGACGGGCCGGATCCGGCGGGCGTCGGCCGGGCTCTCCCCGGCGCGAGCCGGTGCGGGACTCACGATCGTGCTCTGTCTGGGCGGCCTGTACGGGCTTGCCGCGTCACCCGCGTTCGGGATGGACAGCGTCCGCGTCGAGGGTGCCCGATTCACCACGGCGGCCGACGTCGAAGCCCGCCTCGGGCTCGCCCGCGGCGCCAACCTGTTCACCCTGGCCACCGATCCCCTCGAGGCGAGCGTTGCCCGGCTGCCGACGGTCGCCGAGGCCGAAGTCGTCGTCGCCCTGCCCGATGCGCTGGTCGTGCGGGTCACCGAGCGCGAGCCGATCCTCGTCTGGCGGGCGGGATCACGTCGCTATCTCGTCGACGTCGAAGGCCGGTTGTTTGCGCAGGTGTCGGCGGACGACCCTGCGGCGGGAGGGTTTCCGGTGATCGAGGATCGGCGCGATGGCTCGGACAGCCTGGTCGTCGGCCGTGCCCTCGATCCCGTCGACATCGATGCTGCCCGCCGGCTGGCATCCCTCACGCCGGGTCAGGTCGGCAGCGCGGCCGCGTCGCTCGAGGTCGCGGTCAGCGACGAGAACGGCTTCATCGTGGCCGCGCCGGACGTCGGTTGGAGCGCGGTGTTCGGGTTCTACACCCCGAGCCTGCGGACCACCGACCTCATCCCGGGCCAGGTCCGCCTGCTCCGCAGCTTCCTGGCGAATCGCGAGGCGACCGTCGAGCGGGTCGTGCTCGCCTCGGACACCCACGGCACGTTCATCCCCAAGCCGACCGCGAGCCCGACGCAGGAGCCGTGAAGCGGCCATCCGCCGTCGGATCCGACCGCCGGCACGCGGACCGCGGATCCGGTTGCCGCTCCGCTCCCGCGTCGGGTAGCCTTGCGCGAACGCACCGGAACGAGGTCAGCGCCACGTGTTCCTACCCCTGGCGGGTCTCCTCGTGGGCGTCCTGGCGGGTCTCGTCCTCAACGTCGATGTCAGCTTCG
>DATBLH010000018.1:0-18822 GCA_036555445.1 Candidatus Limnocylindrales bacterium | reverse complement strand
CGCGTTCCAGGCCTGGGTCACGCAGTGAGGGCGCCCCAGGACGCCTGAGCTCGTGCTCCGTATCCGGCCGCTGCCCGTGCGATCGGGCCGTCCCGAGGGCGGCCCGATCGTCAATCGCTGGGCCCTGCTGGCGTTGCCCGTCGTCCTGTTCCTGCTGATCGGCTTCATCCTGCCGCTGTTCGTCATCGGGCAACGGAGCGTGACCGACTTCCCGGCATCCTCCGATGGCTCGGTGCTCGCGAACTTCCAGCGCTTCTTCGCCGGCGATGCGAACCGCCGGGTGCTCGGCAACACGTTCTGGATCGCGGGCTTGTCCACCCTCGTCTGCCTCGCGATCGGATACCCGTACGCGTACCTGATGCACATCGTCCGGCCTCGGATCGCCGGACTCCTCCTGATCGCCGTCCTGATCCCGTTCTGGTCGAGCCTCCTCGTGCGCACCTACGCGTGGCAGGTCCTCCTGCGCGACACGGGCATCGTGAATCGATCACTCCTCGACCTGGGACTCATCGACGAGCCGATCACCCTGCTGCGCACGACGTTCAGCGTGCTCCTCGGCATGAGCCAGATCCTGCTGCCCTTCATGGTCCTGCCGGTGTATTCGGTGATGCGGCGGATCGATCCCGAGTACACGCGGGCTGCGGCCAACCTGGGCGCACCCCCGCGATCCGCCTTCGTCCGTGTCTTCCTGCCGCTGTCGCTACCCGGGGTGATCGCCGGCTCGTTGCTCGTGTTCGTCCTGGCACTCGGCTTCTACATCACCCCTGCTCTCCTGGGCTCGCCGCGCGACACGATGATCAGCGAGTTCATCGTGACCACCGTGACCACGGGCAGTCTCGACTGGGGCCTGGGCAGTGCCATGGCACTGGTCCTCATGGCGCTCACCCTGGCGGTGCTGTTCGTCGCCTCCCGGTTCATCCGCCTCCGGGACGTGTTCGGGGCACTGGACGCGGAGTGACGCCATGACCGACTCGTGGCGCTCGCCGCACCGGCTGCTGCTGGCGGCAGTCGGCATCGTCACCGTCATCTACCTGATCGCGCCGATGCTGGTCGTCATCCCGATGAGCTTCACCGGCGCGCGCATCCTGTCGTGGCCGCCGGAGGGCTTCTCGCTCCAGTGGTACGAGAAGATGGTGACCGATACCCAGTGGTCGCGCGGGTTCATCAACTCGGCCCAGGTCGCGACCCTGACGGCGGTCCTGTCCACGGTCCTCGGGTCGCTCGCCGCGCTGGGCTTCGTACGCGGCCGGTTCCCGGGCAAGAGCCTGGTCAACGGGCTGGTCCTGTCACCCCTGATCGTGCCCGTGATCATCATCGCGATCGGGTTCTTCGCGTTCTATGCGCGGTTCAGGCTCACCGGCAACCTCGTTGGCCTGGTGCTCGCCCATACGGCGCTCGCCGTGCCGTTCGTGGTCGTCAACGTGGGCACGGCGCTGCGCACCATGGACCGCAACCTGGAGCTGGCCGCGGCGAGCCTGGGCGCCGATCCCGGCCGGACCTTCTGGCGGGTCACCTTCCCGATCATCCTGCCCGGGGTCGTCTCGGGCGCCCTGTTCGCGTTCATCACGTCGTGGGACGAAGTCGTGGTCTCCATCTTCATGACCACCGCCCGGTTCCGGACCCTCCCGGCGGAGATGTGGGAGCAGGTGCGCCAGGTCGTCGATCCAACGGTCGCGGCGGTGGCAACCACGGTCATGGCGGTGACCACGATCGTGCTCCTCCTGATCGTCGTCACCCGCCGCCAGGCGCCGGTCCGCCAGTGATGGCCGACCGACCCGCGCTCGTCCTCCGGAACCTCGCCAAGCGCTTCGCGGAGATCCCCGCGGTCGACGGGATCGACCTCGAGGTCAGGTCGGGCGAGTTCATCACGCTGCTCGGACCCTCCGGGTCGGGCAAGACGACCACGCTGCGGATGATCGCCGGATTCACGGCGCCCAGCGCGGGCACGATCGAGATCGACGGCCAGGACATGACGCGGGTGCCGCCCCATCGCCGGGACGTCGGGATGGTGTTCCAGAACTACGCGCTGTTCCCCCACATGACGGCCGCGCAGAACGTCGCCTTCCCGCTCCAGATGCGTCGCGAGGGACGTGACGAGATCAAGCGCCGGGTCGCGGAGGCCCTGGCCCTGGTGAAGCTGGGGACCCACGGCGACCGCTATCCGCGGCAGCTGTCCGGAGGTCAGCAGCAGCGGATCGCCCTCGCCCGTGCGGTCGTGTTCAATCCCAGGCTGCTGCTGATGGACGAGCCACTCGGGGCACTGGACAAGAAGCTCCGGGAGGCCCTGCAGCTCGAGATCCTGCGCATCGCGCGGCAGATCGGAGCAACCGTGATCTACGTCACCCACGACCAGGAAGAGGCGCTCGTGATGAGCGACCGGATTGCGATCTTCAATGCCGGGCGGATCGAGCAGATCGGATCGGGGGAGGATCTCTACGACCGACCGGTGTCGCTGTTCGTGGCCGACTTCATCGGCGAGTCCAACATCCTGCGCGGCCGGCTGGAGGTCGACGGTGCCGAGGCGCGCGTCGTGCAGGACGGCTGGAGCTGGCGAGTCCCGGCGACCGGTTCCCAGCCCGCCGTGACCGCCGGCAACGCGGCCGCCCTCGTCGTCCGGCCCGAGCGGGCGCGTCTGGTTGCGTCCGATCACGATTTGGGTCCGGACTGGAACACGATCGACGCGGACGTCGGCGAGGTGCTCTACCTGGGCTCGACTCGCAAGTACGAGCTGACCCTCCCCACCGGTGGCGTCGCGGTGGTCCGCGAGCATGTCGGCGGTGCCGGCACCGGACCGGTCCCGGCAACGACCTGGCGCACGGGCGACCACGTCCGGCTGGCGTGGCTGGTCGACGAAAGCGTCGTCGTCGCAGACGGCGGCTGACCCCGCGCTACTGCACGGCGACCGCGACCAGGCCCAGGCCAACCAGGCCGAGCCCGAGCCACTGGCTCGGGCGGAGACGCTCGCCGAGGAGCCCGAGCCCGACCAGCACCGCAACCACCGGCCCGAATGAGCTGGCCAGCCCCACGATCCATGTCTCGGCGCGTTCGAGGCCGATCGCGTAGGACACGAACCCGGCGAGGTCGAGCGCGCCCGCGGCTACGACGAACATCGTGGCTCGGGAGGGACCGTCGTTGGTTGCGAGGAGCGGTGCGGCCCACCGAGGACCGACCGCGAGGACGAACGCCAGCAACCCGACGCATGCCGCGGCATTGGCAAAGCGGGAGACGACGATGACCGCCAGCCAGCCATGCCTGCCGATCGGGTCCGCGAGGCCGATCGTGACCACGGCGAACAGGACCAGGGCGACCACGGCCAGTGGAACCCCGCGACCGACGATCCGTGTGGCACGGATCCCACCATCGGAGACCAGGCCGATGAAGATGACGCCCAGTGTGGACAGCGCGGCACCTGCGCCCTGGAGCACGCTCGGTGTTTCGCCGCGAATCAGGACCGCCAGGACGACGGTGAGACCGCCGTAGGCGGCGACGGTCGGACTGACCACCGCCAGTGGACCGATGCGAAGGGCGGTGAAGAACGACAGGTACGCACCCATCGCCGCCAGGCCGAGCACCGCGCACAGCAGGAGATCGGATATGCCCATCGCAGCCATGGCGGCAAGCCCCCCGGCAGCCGCCACGAACACGAGCAGGACGACGAGACCCGTCGCCTGGGTGCCGGCGAGGGCGCGGAGGCTCCCGATCCGCCGTCCGGCAAACGTGCCCGCGACGTCGGTGAAGCCCCACGCCACGGCGGCGCCGAGGCCGAGCAGCAGTCCCAGAGTCATCCGCGGGAGCCTAGCGGCGGCGGCGCGCGAGGCGCAGAGCGTGCCGGCAACCGCGACCGGACGGAGGGTCCGGCATTGGCCGGTGCTAGACTCAGCCCCCGGTCCGCCCGCCGCGCTTCGGCCGCGCGGACGCCCGGTGGGGATGTAGCTCAGCTGGGAGAGCACCGCGTTCGCATCGCGGGGGTCAGGGGTTCGAGTCCCCTCATCTCCACCAACCACCCCCATCCTCCCCGTCCCAGTCGCCACAATCGCGGTTGACCGCATCACTATGCTGAGAGCCAACGCTCGCCCGGCCGCGGCCCATACCGCCGCGAGGGCTGACCGGAGGGGAAGGAGAGGCTTCGGCGTCGGACCGGGCCGTGGCGCGGTCATCGGGAGTGGCTGGCTGCCCTCCCTCTGCTCGAATACGGAGGTGGGGCAATGGGCATCTCTCATCCAGGCGCTGATTCCCTGCACCTGTCACGGCGCCGCAGGGTCATGGCGCTTCCGCTCGCAGCTGTCCTCACGGTCGCCGCGATGGGTCTCGCCGGCCCGGTGTCGGCAGCACCCGCAGCGAATCCCGCTGTCATCAATCAATGGAGCGCCGTGGCGGTGGCCACGGTCACGGTCGACGCGGGCAAGGCCAACGCCGAGGGCTTCATGTGGCTCGGCTTCACGCAGGCCGCGGTCTACAACGCCGTCAACGGGATCACCGGTCGCTACGAGCTGTATCGCTGGAATCCCACCCGTCCTGCGGGGGCCTCCCCGCAGGCGGCCGCTGCCGCCGCCGCATACACGATCCTCGTCAACTACTTCCCGACGTCGAAGGTGAGCCGGCTGGATCCGGCCTACGCGGCGTCGCTCGCCGCGATCCCCAACGGCCAGGCCAAGGCCCGCGGGATCAGGTTCGGCCAACGGGCGGCGGCGCGGATCATCGCGCTGCGCACGAACGACGGCCGAAACGCACCGATCACGTTCGACAGGCCACTCGGACCGGGCGTCTGGCGCCCGACCGCGACCCCACCGGTTCCATTCTTCGATCCCTGGCTGTCACAGCTGCGCCCGTTGACCCTCCGGTCTCCGGACCAGTTCCGGCCGGGTCCCTATCCCGCCCTCGGCTCGGCCCGGTACGCGCGCGACTTCAACGAGGTCAAGTTGCTCGGCTCGGCCACCAGCACGGCCCGGACGCCGGCGCAGACCCAGACCGCACTCTTCGTCTCGGGGATGACGTTCTCGCTCGTCGGTGGCGCGCTGGGCGATTACGCCAACCGACACGGGCTGGGCATCAGCGCCCGTGCCCGACTGTTCGCGGCGGTCGACATGAGCGTGACCGACGCGGTCATCGCAAGCTGGGACAGCAAGATGCACTTCGGCTTCTGGCGGCCGGTGACGGCGATCCGCCTCGCGGACACCGACGGCAACGACGCCACGGCTCCGGACACCGGTTGGAACTCCCTGATCCCGTCGCCACCGTATCCGGACTACACCAGCGGTCTGAACAGTGTGGCGGCTGCGGCGACCCGGGCGATGACCAGGGTCGTGGGCAGCAGTCACGTCGATCTGAATGTGTTCTCCGGTGCGACCGGAACGACGCGCCACTACGAGCTGGCAAGCCAGGTGACCACGGACGCGGTCAACGCCCGCGTCTGGTCGGGGATCCACTTTCGGTTCGCGGACGATGCGGGCCGCACCCAGGGGCACCGGGTGGCCGACTGGGCGCTCGACCACTACTTCCAGCCCAGGTAGACGTTCCGCCGCGAACGCGCGGGGTCGATCCGGCCCCGCGCGTTCGCGTGCTAGGTCGCCTCGTCGAGCGCCGCGTGGAGCTCCGCGGAGTGCTCGCGCAGCCACCGTCGCCACTGAGCGTGGTCCGGGCGCCGGCTCGCCACCAGGCTCCAGAAGCGCGGACCGTGCCCGAAGATCCGCAGATGGGCGAGCTCGTGGACGACCACGGTCTCGAGCGCGTCCGGTGGCGCGAGGATCAACCGCCAGCTGAGCATCAGTCGTCCCTTCCGGCTCGCACTTCCCCAACGGGAACGGGGATCCCGGATGGCCAGCTCGGAGGGGTTGGCGCGTAGGGGCACCGCGTGCCGGGCGATTGCGCCCTCGACGGCCACCAGGGCTCGCTCGACGAGCCACTCCCGGAGGACCCGGGCGACGGCACGCCGATCGCGTCCTGCGATCCGGACCACCAGCTCATCGCCGTCGTCGGCGCCGACGCGCGCCACCGACGAGCGGGACGAACTCGGGAAACCGGTCTCGATCCGCAACCGGTGGAGCTCACCCCGGTAGCGGACCAGCGCGCCGTCGGCGAGCCCACCACGGGCCGCATGCTCCGCGCGCTGGCGCGCCATCGCGGCCAGGTGGCGTCGGATCCACGCCTCGCGTTCTCGCAGGAAGGCCTCGACCAGGCGTCCCGGCTGAGCCCAGCCACGCCGTCCGGCCGGTGGAAGGCTGACCACGACACCACGCCGGGGGTCGATCGTCACCCGCAACCGTCGCGAGCGCGGATGGCGGCGCAGCGTGTACACAAGGGGCCCGCCGGGCAGGACGACGGCCGCGGGCGACTCGGTCATCGACGCCGATGATGCCCCATCGATGGGGCAGCGGGCGAGGGCTAGCTGACGGCGAGCAGTCGCGGTTGGCGCGGCGGTCGCGGCCGGCGGATGACACGCCTGCGGCGCGAAAGGAACAGGGCGAGCTCCTCGGCGGGGATCGGCCGTGCGAACAGGTAGCCCTGCGCCAGCTCGCAGCCCAGGGTCCGGAGGGCGTCGAGCTGCTCGGCGGTCTCCACCCCTTCGCCCGTGACCCGTAGGCCGAGCGCACGGGCGAACGCCATTGCGGCGCTCACGATCGCCGCGTCCTGGACATCGGTGCCGAGACCGGCGACGAACGAGCGGTCGATCTTGAGACCGCTCACCGGGAGCCGCTTCAGGTACGACAGGGCCGAGTAGCCGGTACCGAAGTCGTCCACGACGAGGTCGACGCCCAGCGCCTGCAGCCCCTCGATCGTCTTCGCCGTCTGGTCGTCGTCGAGGAGGAGCACCGACTCCGTGATCTCGAGCCGCAGGCGGTTCGCGGGAAGGTCACTGCGCCGGAGCGCCTCGGCGACCGCCTCGAGCACGCCCGGGTCGGTGAACTGGCGCGCAGACAGGTTGACCGACAGTGACACGGGTCGGCGGCCGCGGCGCGTCTCCAGCTGGCTGACCTGGCGGCAGCTTTCGTCGAGGATCCAGCGACCCAGCGGGACGATCAACCCGGACTGCTCCGCGATCGGGATGAACTCGCCGGGTGGAACGAGACCGCGCACCGGGTGCTGCCAGCGGACGAGCGCCTCGACACCTTCGACGATCCCCGAGTCGACCTCGACGACCGGCTGGAAGTGGAGCACGAACTCCTCCCGCTCGAGAGCGGTCCGCAGCTCTGCCTCGATCTCCAACCTGCGCCAGGCGCGATCGGCGAGCTCCGTGTGGAATCGCTGGTGTCGAGCCTTGCCTCGCGCCTTCGCCTCGTAGAGTGCGGCGTCCGCCTGGGCCATCAGCTCGTCCGGACCGGTCGACACGTCCTCGAGCACCGCGATGCCGATGCTGACGCCGATGCGCATCTCGCGATCGTGGATGACGACCGGCTCGGCCAGTCGCGCAGCGACGCGATCGGCGATCCGGGTCACGTCCGCCTCGTCCACCATCGACTCCATGAGCACGGTGAACTCGTCACCACCGGCCCGAGCCGCCAGGTCGTCGCCACGGACGGCCGTCTCGAGGCGGCGTGACACCGCGATCAGGAGCTCGTCCCCGGCGGCGTGGCCGAGGGTGTCGTTGATCAGCTTGAAGTCGTCGATGTCGATGTACAGGATGCCGACCCGCCCAACCGCGTCCGGCGACTGGACGGCGGCGATCAGCCGTTCCCGGAAGACAGTCCGGTTGGCAAGTCGCGTGAGCGGATCGTGCGCCGCCCGGTGCGCGAGCTCCTCCTCCAACCGTCGCCGGTCGGTGATGTCGAGGAGCACACCCTGGACGAGATGGGGCCGCCCGTCGGGATGGCGGCTGATCACGACCTCCTCGTCGCGGATCCAGACCTCGCGCCCGTCGCGCGCCAGCATTCGGTATTCGTAGGCGGTGCCCACGCCATCCGGAGCGCTGGTCCCGGCGTCCTCATCGGCCACGATCCGCTCACGATCGGCCTCGTGGACCTGTCGGGCCCAGAGGTGCCGGTCGGCCAGCCAGTCGCCGGCCGGGAAGCCGAGGATCCGCTCGATCTGGGGGCTGACGTAATGCCAGGCGCCGCCCGATCCGTGTTCCGCGACGTACACGACGCCCGGCAGCTGCTCGACGAGGGTGCGGTGCCGGTCCTCAGCCGCCACGCGTGCCGTCATCGCCGCCTCGGCGCGTTCGAGGGCGGACCGCTGGCGCTCGCTCGCCTGCCAGGAGAGCAACAGGTAGAGACCGACGGCGGTCACCGTGGCCAGGGCCGTGCCGGCGCCCGTGTACCAGGACGGCAGGCGCGTCGCCGCGGGCGCGATCGCCAGGGCGACACTGGTGGCCAGCGTGGTGAGCCACGCCGCGACCATGAACACGGCCAGGCGACGCCCCGACAGGAGCGACATCGAGACTCCGACGGCCAGCAGCGGCACGAGCGAGATCGCGAAGTTGATCGGCTGGTTGATGGCACAGATCGGCCCCGCACCCAGGATCGTTGCCACGGTGAGCATCAGACCCTGCCGGGTCCGGCCCGACTGGACCAGTGCCCGAGCGACGAGGAACATGAGGCCGGCGGCGACGAGGATGAACGAGGTGCGGATGCTGGCGACGTCGCCGTACAGCGGGCCACCGACCCCGGTGAAGATCGCGAACCCGAACGCAGACGGAACAAGCCAGCGCAGGAACTGCGTCAGCTGCTTCGCGTTGTCGGGATGCATCACGGAGCGAGGACCGGCCACGGCGCGATCCTCGGCGAAGAGAGCATCGACCGATACCCCCCGCTCGTAGGGTGACCGCATCCGCGGGCGGACTAGGGACTCGCGTTGCGCAGGAGTGAAACCGGGCGGGCCAGAAGGCCCGCCCGGTTGATGAATGCGAAGGTCAGCAGGCGCTCTCGGTCGAGCAATTGCCGGACGGGCTGTTGTTCTGCCCGTACAGCTTGCCGGTCCCGAGCGAGATCCGGTCGACCCAGTACTCGCCGGCCTGGTCCACGATGAAGAAGTCGTAGACCACCACCCGGGTGGGATTCGCCGCTGCGAAGACCGCCCACGCGCTCTGGGTGGCTGTGTTCGAGTAAGGGACCGTCCCGTTGAGGTAGATCGTGCAGTCGCCGTCGCCCTCCAGGGCGCCGGTGAAGTCGGCCCGGCCCCAGCTTCCCCCGCTCACCGCGATCGGGTTGTTGCAGTTGCCGGCAGCATCGGCGAACACGACGTCGCCGTTGTCGAGGACGATCGACAGACGGGGCGCGCCGCCGACGACCGTGCCGCCCGGGGGCTCCCGGAAGTCGAACGATAGGTTGCTGATGTCGCCGACGGGCTTGTTGATCTTCAACGACTTCTTCGTGTAGACGTCGACGCACCCGTCGACCGGCGCAACAATATGCAGCGCCTTGCTGTTGGTGTCGATGGGTGAGTCCGAGGTCTTGACCCAGCCCCAACTCCCGTCAGCCTGGTAACAGTCCTCGAACTTCAGCTTGTGGTTGCTGCTCGCCGCCGACGCGGTGCCGGCGAAGGCGGCAACGGCGCTGAGGGCCATCACGACCGCGACGAGCCTCCGGCTCCGGCGGATGGTGACAACCGTCTGACTGGACGTGGCGGACCAAGGTCGCATCTGCGTACCCCCCGAATATCCGGGACCCTCCCTGCAGGTCCCGCTTCGGCCTCATCCTGACGACGTCGGCCGGCGGCGCCTAGGGGTACTTTGGGGCTATTGGGTGCGGACCAGACGGGATCGCGCAGCCGGTCTCCCCGGACAGCTCGGAGGCCATCGCGAAGGCCGTCGGGCGGCGGGGCCGAGCCCCGGGCCTGCGCTATACTCCGCGCTCCGGCGTGGGGCTATAGCTCAGCTGGGAGAGCGTCTGAATGGCATTCAGAAGGTCAGGGGTTCGAATCCCCTTAGCTCCACCAATCGCCTGACCCGCCGATACCATCGACCCCTCGCCAGGATCGGCGAGGGGTCTTCGTTATCCGGAGCCAGATCGTCGTGACCCAGACAACCGAACGGACCCGCATCGAGCGCTACGACCCGGCCACCATCGAGCCGCGGTGGCAGGCGCGCTGGGCCGAGCTGGGCGCCTACCACACGGACCTTCACGACGACTCACGGCCCAAGTTCTACCTGCTGACGATGTACCCGTACCCCTCGGGCGACCTGCACATCGGGCACTGGTACATCAAGACGCCCACCGACGCGATCGCCCGCTATCGGCGGATGCACGGGTTGAACGTGTTCCTGCCGATCGGCTTCGACGCGTTCGGGCTACCCGCCGAGAACGCCGCCATCAAGTCCGGCCAGCATCCGCGGCCGTGGACGATGGCCAACATCGAGACCATGCGCCGGCAGCTGCGCTCGATGGGCGCGACCTTCGACTGGGCGTCCGAGGTGGTCACCGCCGATCCGTCCTACTACCGCTGGAACCAGTGGCTGTTCCTGCGCTTCCTGGAGGCCGGGCTGGCCTACCGCGCGATGTCGCCGGTCGACTGGTGTCCCAACGACGGCACGCTGGCGCGCGAACAGGTCGAGGGCGTGGACCGTCGCTGTTGGCGATGCGGCGCCAAGGTGGAGAAGCGCGACCTGGAGCAGTGGTTCCTGCGTACCACCCGGTACGCCGACGAGCTGCTGCGCTTCGACGGTATCGACTGGCCGGAGCCCATCCGGGTCCAGCAGACGAACTGGATCGGTCGATCCGAGGGTGGCGAGATCGTGTTCCCCACGGCACCGTCGGACCACCACCCGGGCGGCGACCAGATCCGGGTGTTCACCACCCGGCCGGACACGCTGTTCGGGGCCACGTTCATGGTCCTGGCGCCGGAACACCCGCTGGTCGCGAAGCTGACCGCGCCCGACCGCCGGGCCGAGGTGGACGCCTACGTCGCCCGGGCGCGCGACAAGACCGACATCGAGCGCCTGTCGGTCGATCGCGACAAGAGCGGTGTCCCGATCGGCGCCGACGCGATCAACCCTGTCAACGACGAGCGGATCCCGATCTTCGTCGGCGACTACGTCCTCGCCACGTACGGCACCGGCGCGATCATGGCGGTCCCGGCCCACGACGAGCGCGACTACGAGTTCGCGATGAAGTTCCGGCTGCCGGTGCGGCGCGTGGTCGCCGCCGAGGGGACCGACGACGAAGCGGCGGTCGACGGCGCCTACGTCGCGCACACGACAGGCGAGCGGCTGGTCAACAGCGGCCCATACAGTGGCCTGCCCGCCGATGAGGGCGGGCGGGCGATCCTGGCGTCGCTCGCCGAGCGCGGCCTGGGCCGGCCCTCCGTGACCTACCGGCTGCGCGACTGGCTGATCAGCCGTCAGCGCTACTGGGGCACGCCCATCCCGGTCATCTACTGCCCTTCGGACGGGATCGTCCCGGTCCCCGACGACCAGCTGCCGGTGCTCCTGCCCGACACCGTTGACTACCGCGGCCGGGGGGACAACCCGCTACGCCACGATCCGGCGTTCCTGGAGACCACGTGCCCGAAGTGCGGCGGTCCGGCGCAGCGTGAGACCGACACGCTGGACACGTTCATCGACTCCTCGTGGTACTGGTATCGCTACCTGTCAGCGAACAAGGACGACGGTCCCGTGGATCGAGCGATGACCGATCGCTGGACCCCGGTCGACCAGTACACGGGCGGCGCCGAGCACGCGGTCATGCACCTGCTCTACAGCCGCTTCTTCACCAAGGCGATGCGCGACATCGGCCTGATCGGCGAGGACGAGCCGTTCAAGCGGCTGTTCAACCAGGGCCAGATCCTGGGCGCGGACGGCGAGCGCATGTCGAAGTCGCGCGGCAACGTCCAGGACCCGGACGAGCTGGTCCGCCGCTACGGCGCCGACACCGTCCGGCTGTTCCTGATGTTCATGGGCCCGTGGGACCAGGGCGGTCCGTGGAACGAGCGTGGGATCGGCGGCGTCAATCGCTTCCTGCACCGGGTGTGGACGCTGGCCATGGACGCACATGGCACCGAGCCCGGCGATCCGGACGCGGGGCGGTTGCCCGGCGGCGAGGACGAGGCCGCTGCGGAGGCGGCCATCCGCGCGGCCGCCCATCGGACGCTGCGGGTGGTGACCGCGGACTACGAGGCCTTCCACTGGAACACGATGGTCGCCCGGCTGATGGAGCTGACGAACACGCTGTTCCACTATCGCGGGACGTCCGTCGCCGGCGGGCCGGCATGGGACGAGGCCATCCGTCTGCTGCTGCTGATGCTGGCGCCCGCCGCGCCCCACGTCACCGAGGAGCTTTGGGCCCGACGCCTGGAGGCCACGAGCGACCCGTGGGTCTCGATCCATGAGCAGTCGTGGCCGGAGGTCGACGAGGCGGCTGCGGCGGAGGAGACCCGCGAGGTGCCGATCCAGGTGAACGGCAAGCTGCGCGACAAGGTGACCGTGCCCGTCGCCATCGAGCCCGCGGAGCTGGAGCGCCTGGCCCTGGCACAGCCGAGGGTCGCGGCGCTGCTGGCCGGTCGAACGCCGGAACGGGTCGTCAACGCCGGCGGCCGGCTCGTGAACATCGTCGTCCGCGACTGACCGATGGATCCGGCACGGATGCCCCGCGGTCGCATGAGATGACCGTTGACGGCGACGTCGATCGGCTGCTGGAGCCACATGCCGAACCGATCGCGGAGGTTGCGCGAGCCGTTCGGTCCGTGATCCGCTCCGAGATGCCGGAGGCCAACGAGTCGGTGGACTTCGGTAACAGGCTGATCGCCTTCGGTTGGAGCATGCGCATCCGCGACCTGCTGTTCGCCGTGATCCCCCATACGGCGCACGTGAACCTGCAGCTCGCCGACGGCGCCGAGCTTCCCGACCCAACGGGGATCATCGAAGGCACGGGCAAGCGGATCCGGCACGTCAAGCTGCGCGCGCCGGAAGACGTGGAGAAGCCGCAGATCCGGGCACTAGTCCGTGCCCAGCTCGAGCGGCGCCCGCCGAGCTGACGCCCTCGCCGTGGACCGGTCTCGCCGGAAGGCGGTCCGCCCCGTCCATGGGTTTGCGCGCGGCTGCGCTGCCGCCGGGCGGAGATCGAGCCCCATCGATCCGCCTGCTGGCGATGATCGGACTGTTGACGAGTCGGTAGATCGCGATATATCGTGATCTGGCGCGATGTAGCGCTGTAGAAACAAGGAAGTCCCCATGCTCGATCATCACGGCCGCCAACGACGCGGTCGCGCCCATCACCGCGAACCCGGCGTCGGAAACCCCAGTCACTGGTTCCGGGATCTGGTCGACCCGCTCCGGATGGGCCGCCCGTCCGTGCGCCGTGGGGACGTGCGTCCCGCCATCCTCGCTGCCCTTCAGGAGTCGTCGATGCACGGCTACCAGGTGATCCAGGAGCTCGAGGCCCGGAGCGGTGGCCGCTGGCGCCCGAGTGCCGGCTCCGTCTATCCAACCCTCCAGCAGCTCGAAGACGAAGGCCTCGTCCGGAGTGAGGAGGTCGACGGCCGCCGTACCTACACTCTCACCGACGAAGGGCGCAGGGTGGCCGTGGCGACTCCCGTCGGCCGCCGCCCGGCGTTCGACCGCGACATCCACCACGAGGCGATCGACCTGCGCAAGATGGCGCTTCAGCTCGTGGGTGCCGCGATCCAGGTGAGCCGGATGGGCTCACCCGAGGCCAGGCAGCAGGCACGGGACATCCTCGTCGACAGCCGGCGACGGATGTATCGCCTCCTCGCCGACGACGACGACGCCGAGAGTGCACCGACGGAGGGCGAGTCCGCGACCAGCGGGGGCGCGGCATGACGGACGGAGATCGAGCCCGCGAGTCCGTCATCGAGGCGCGCGGGCTGACGAAACGGTTCGGCGAGCTCGAGGCCGTCAAGGGCATCGACCTCGATGTCCGGCGGGGCGAGATCTTCGGCTTCCTGGGGCCTAACGGCGCCGGCAAGTCCACGACGATCAACATCCTGTGCACGCTGATGCGGCCGACCGCCGGTTCAGCGAGCGTCGCCGGCTTCGATGTCGATCGCCACCCGTCCGAGGTGCGCGCGCGCATCGGGTTGGTGTTCCAGGATCCTTCCCTCGACGCCCAGCTCACCGCACGCGAGAACCTCGAGTTCCACGCGTTCGTGTACTCGGTTCCGGCGGCCGAGCGAGCGTCCCGGATCGGCGAGGTGCTCGAGATGGTCGAGCTGACCGACCGTGCGAACTCGATGGTGATGACGTTCTCGGGTGGCATGAAGCGGCGGCTCGAGATCGCGCGTGGGATGCTCCACACGCCCGAGGTCCTGTTCCTCGACGAGCCCACGATCGGGCTCGATCCGCAGACCCGTCGGCATATCTGGGGCTATCTGCGAGGGCTCCGGGACACGGCCGGCGTGACGCTGTTCATGACCACGCATTACATGGACGAAGCCGAGGAGTGCGATCGGATCGCGATCATCGACGGCGGTCGCATCGTTGCCCTCGGGACCCCGAGCGAGCTCAAGGCTCTCGTGGGCGGCGATGTCGTGACGATCGCGACCGCCGACAACGTGATCGCGGCGGCGGAGATCCAGCAGCTGTTCCAGGTCGAGCCACTGGTCGACGACGGATCACTCCGGGTCGAGGTGCCCGATGCCGCGGGCTTCATCCCGCGCCTGGTGCGAGAGACCACGGTCGAGGTCCGGTCGGTTTCGTTCCACCGGCCCAGCCTGGACGACGTGTTCCTGAAGTTGACGGGCCATGCCATTCGCGACGAGGGCGCCGGAGCCAACGACATGATGCGGATGTTCGGCAGGGCCTGGGGAGGCCGACGATGACCACCGATCGGGGCGCGATCACCACGGCGCGGCCAACGACGCACGGCCTTCGCTCGAGCGTGGGAGGCACGCTCCGGGCGATCTACATCGTCTGGTACCGCGACATCCTGCGCTTTTGGCGCGACCGGGCGCGGATTCTGGCGTCACTCGCGCAGCCGCTGTTGTTCCTGGTGATCTTCGGGACCGGGCTGTCGTCTTCACTCGGTGGCGGCGCGTTCGCCGCGGGTGGCGGCTCGTTCAGCTACGTCCAGTTCGTGTACCCCGGGATCATCGGGATGGCGGTCCTGTTCTCGGCGATCTTCGGAGCCATGTCGATCGTCTGGGATCGCGAGTTCGGGTTCCTCAAGGAGATCCTGGTCGCACCGATCGACCGCTCGGCGGTCGCGATCGGCAAGGCGCTGGGCGGTGCCACTCAGGCGATGATCCAGGGCCTGATCCTGCTGATCCTGGCGCCGCTCGTCGGCGTGACCCTGAGCGTGCCGTCGGTCCTGCTGTTGCTGCCGTTCGCGTTCGTCCTCGCATTCGCCCTGTCCTCGCTGGGCGTGGCGATCGGCTCCCGGATGAGGTCGATGCAGGGCTTCCAGATCGTGATGAACTTCCTGATGATGCCGATGTTCTTCCTTTCCGGAGCCCTGTTCCCGCTCACCGGGCTCCCGGACTGGATGACGATCCTGACGAGGCTCGACCCCGCGTCGTACGGCATGGATCCCCTGCGGCGGATCGTGCTCTCGGCGTCGCTCCCGTCAGGTGCCACCGACGCATTCGGGATGACGCTCTTCGGCCAGGTGCTACCGATCGGTCTGGAGGCCATGATCCTGCTCGGATTCGGTGGCGTGATGCTCGGCGTGGCGATCGTCAACTTCCGCCACCGCGACTGATCCCCGGCAGCGCGGCCTAGCCCCGACGGGCGGCGGCGGTCGTCCGCCTCCCCATCTTGTGCCCCGTCAGCCGAACACGCGCCCGATGGCGTGCCGCCTTGGCGCGATTGCCGCACGACGCCATGTCACACCACCGGCGCCGGCCGGTCGGCGAGGCGTCGAAAAACACCCAGCGACAGAGGTCGTTGGCACACACGCGCAGCCGCTCCGGTCGGCCGCCGGCGATCTCATCGACGAGCGGTTGGGCAAGCCGCGCCAGCGCGTCGTCGAACCGGTCTCCACCGTGCTCGTGCCCGACCCATACGCCGTCCGGGCCGCTGTCAAGGCGAGGGATCGTCCGCGATCGCAGGACTCGGTTCACCTCGCGAAGCGCGCCGGGAGCGGCGCTGCGCCGGGCCACGACGGCGTCGGCAACCTCGCGGAGCGCTCCCCGGACGCGTCGGATCCGTTCCAGTTCCCGGGACGGTGCCGTGTCGGCAGTCGCCACCGAGACGGACGCCGCGTCGTCGTCGTGAACGAGGCCTCGCTCCCGGAACCAGGCGACGGCGTCATCGATCGAGCTGAAGTGGTCGACGGGTGAACCCTCTTCGAGCTCGAGCGTGTTCAGGAAGTCGAAGGTCTCGCCCAGGCCGACCGCGTGGTCGTGACCGAATCGCTGGTGCTCGTGATCGTGGTGATGACGTGTCGTGAATGTCACGATAACCACTTTACAGCCCTTGACAGGTTACGCGCAAGCGGGTAGAGTAGTAACCAGTAAAGACAGATACAACGGTTAGCGCGACAGACAGGAGCAGCCCGATGGAAGGTCCGATCGTTGCCCTCATGGCCCTCGTCATCTCGTTCCTCGTGCTCGATATCGCCGCCGTCGGCTGGGGCGTCGATTCCCGCCCGTCGATGAGCGACGATCATCAGCGCTGATCGCAGGAGACCCTCATGCATCCAACCGCCCTGACATTCCTGGCCCTCGAGCTCGCCGAGCAGCGCGCTCGTGAGGCCGCCGACCACCGTCGCGCACGCGAGTTCACCGCTGGACGCCAATCCGTCCTCCGGCGGGCAGCCGCGCGAGCCACTGCAGCGCTGGGAATCGCCCTCGCGCGGACCGCGATCCGACTGGATCGGGCGGCGGCCGATCCGATCCGCCGTCGCCTGGTCGCCGATCAGCTGGACCACGACAGGAGTGCCGCCGCCTGACCTGGCGGTGGGCCATGGTGAGGGACTAGTCGTCCCTCACCATGCCGTGTCGGATGGCATACCGCGTCAGGCCGACGGTCCCCCGGATTCCAAGCTTCGTGGACAGGTTCGCCACGTGCCGGCGCACCGTGTGAACGCTGATGTCGAGACGCCGCCCGATCTCCGCCGCGGGCAGGCCTGACGCGAGGAGCGTCAGGATCTCGCGCTCCCGGCTGCTGATCCGGCCGGTGCGGAGCCAGCGGATCGAATCGTCGACGACGGCCCCGGTAACGCTGCTGTGGAGATACCTGTCTCCCCGGGCGACGGCGCGGATCGCGGCGATGAGCTCGGCCGAATGGGCGCCCTTGATGAGATAGCCGCTGGCGCCGGCGGCCAGCGACTGACGCACCGTCTCGGCATCGCTGTGCATCGTGAGCACGATGATCCGCAGGTTCACGTGACGCGAGAGCAGGGTCCGCAACAGCGGGATCGCGTCACCCTCGGGTAGCGTGAGATCCAGGAGCAGGACGTCGGGTCGGCCGATCGCCACCATCTCCGCCGCGCCGTCCCGATTGGCAGCCTCGCCGACGATCTCGAACCCCTCGGCCGCGGCCAGGACCAGTCGGAGCCCCTCACGGACGAGATGGTGGTCGTCCACGAGAGCGACGCGAATCGTGTGGCCCGGCATCGGGTGATGCTGGCGCGAGGTTCCGCCCGCCGGCTTGACGTCGGGAGCGCGAGGCGCTTCGTGGCTGGCGTCGTTGGACGTCATCAGCGTGCCTGCCGCACGGGGGTGAGCGTATCGGCCCGGTCGGCCTGTTCGGGATGCGTGACCTGCGGGATCGCCAGCTCGATCACCGTGCCGGCGCCGGGCCGCGAGCGGATCTCGAGATCCGCACCCAGGATCGCCGCTCGCTCGGCCATTCCGCTCAGTCCGAGGCCCCGGCTGCGCGCCGAACCATCAAAGCCCAACCCGTCGTCCCCCACCTCCAGCCGGATCACGCTGTCGGTCACCTGTCCGTCGATCCAGATCGTAGCCGCCCGACTGTGGCGCGCGGCGTTGCCGATCGCTTCCTGGACGATCCGGTAGGCATCGATCTCGCGATCTCGGTCGAGAAGACGCGGTGGCAGCAGCGCAGGATCGATTCGGATGTCGACCGCGACGCCGGCCCCCCGGGCCAGGTTGCGGAGCGCCGCGCCGAGACCGACCTCGTGGATCCGGGTCGGACGCAGGCGTCCGGCGACCTCGCGCGTCTCGTCGAGTGCGGCGGCCGCGAGCTCCTGCGCATGCTGGATCGTCGAGCGCGCCATGGGCGACGGAGTTCCACTGGCCCACAGCTGTCCCTCGGCGGCATCGAGCGTGAGCACGATCGCGGTGAGGGTCTGGCCGACACCGTCATGGAGGTCCCGGGCCAGTCGCCCACGCTCTTCTTCCTGCGCGGTCACGAGCCGTTCGCTCGCCTGCCGGTAGAGGGCGCCATAGCGAGCGGCCGAGGTCGAGGTCCGATCGGCGAGCGCGGCGACGACGAGCGCGATGCCGATCATCAGCGGCCACTCCGCAACGTCGGCGGCATCGGCGACGTCGCCGGTGATCGTCTCCGTGCCGAACACCTCGTCCTCGAACGGGTGGCCGATCACTGCGGCAACGACCGCGAACGCCACCGCGGCGACCGCGACCAGGACGATCCGCAGGATTGCCCCTCGGAGGCCGTACAGGAATGCGCCGATCCCGACCAGGACCCACAGGGCCTGGAGAAGGATCTCGAAATCGCCGAGGCGGGCGAACGTGGCAATGCCGAGGGCGACGACGCCGACGTCGAAGAGACGCCGCATGCCGGCCGGCCCGATCGTGAAATGGCCCTCGATCCCAAGGGCCCTGCCCAGCGTGCCCATGATCACCGAGAGCGCCGAGAATGATGGAATCCGAGTATAGGCACGGGCGATGGGCCTCGACAACGATGGTGGGCGTCGGCGCCACGCGTTTCCACGCGGCGTCGCACGGGCGGCGGGAATCGCAGGCCGCGAGGGGAAGGTCCAGGTGCCCAAGCGCGTGTTCAGTCAGGGACAT
>DATBLH010000105.1:0-12868 GCA_036555445.1 Candidatus Limnocylindrales bacterium | reverse complement strand
CGGTCGCGACCACCGAGGCGATAACGGCCGCTGCCAGCGAGGCAGCCCAGAGACCCATCCTGCGGGTCGAGCTGGCGGGCGCGGGCGACGCGCTGGAGATCGGGATCGGGCCAACCGGCGCTGCCGAAACGGCCACTCGCTCGCGACCAACCGCCGCCACGAACGCCAGCGTCCGGGCGCGGAGGTCGGGTAACGGCGTCGTTCGGACGACCTCGCGGATCAGGACCGCGTCGCGACGAATTGCCCCCAGCTCCGTCGTGCAGTCGGCACATCCCGCGAGGTGTGCAGCAATCGCGGCGGCTTCACTGGTGTCGCCGGCGGCGAGGCGATCCAGTCCGCCCGGCTCGGCGCCGGCCAGCTCGAGCAGCTCTCTTGCCTCAGCGTGGTCCATCGGGATCCTCCGCCGAGCTCGTGCCGATCCGTGCCCTGGCGCTCATTCGTTTCCCCTCGTGCCGGCCTGGACCGGCGTCCGATCGGTGAGCTCGCCCAGCTCGACCGCGAGCACCTGCCGCAGCCGCAGCAGCGCTCGCCGGGTCCGTGTCTTGACGGTCCCCAGCGGCCAGCCCAGGCGCTCCGCGATCTCGGACTGTGACAGCTCCTCGTTGTAGGCCAGGACGATGACGGTCCGCTCGTGGTCGGCCATCTCCTCGAGCGCTTCCTGGATCACGCGTCGGACCGAAGCCCACTCGGCCTCGTGCTCCGGGGTCGGACCCGGCGTCGACCCGCCCAGGACCCTGCCGGCCGCAACCACCCGGTCCAGGGCGGCCGAGTCCTGCTCGTCGTCGGCCGCAGCCGCGGAGAGCGGCACCAGGTTGGGGCGTCTTCCCGCCGCCCGGAGACGATCGACCGTGCGGTTCCTGGCGATCGTGTGGAGCCATGCGGCCAAGGACCCGGCGGACGGGTCGTATGTCTCCGCCCGGTTCCACAGCGCCAGGAAGGTCTCCTGCACCACCTCTTCCGCGACCTGTCGGTCGCTCGTGAGCCGGCTGGATGCCGCAAACACAGCGTCGACATGCCGGTCATAGAGGGCCGCCAGGGCGTCC
This sequence comes from Candidatus Limnocylindrales bacterium, assembly GCA_036555445.1. GTDB lineage: Bacteria > Chloroflexota > Limnocylindria > Limnocylindrales > CSP1-4 > DATBLH01. The sequence goes on along the minus strand of DATBLH010000105.1, from coordinate 11,825 downwards.
TCGGATCCCGCGGCGACCTCTCGGACGAGCGCGGCATCGTCGGGCGGACCGGATCGATCCCTCACCATCGCTTACGCGCCCGTGCGGTGCCCGGTTTCGCGCCGGGTGCGTCCTGACAACGGGTCGCCGCTGTCGGGCCCACGGCCGTTTGCGGCGAGCGGCATCGGGCGGCCCTCGAAGCCGGTTGAGAGCACGATGTCCGACTCCGTGGTGAAGACGTTGGGCGTTTCCTGGACGCGCTGGATCACGCGTTCGAGGTCGCGGGTATCGCGGGCACGGATCTTGAGCAGGTAATCCGCCTCGCCGGCGATGTGGTGGCACTCCTCGACCTCGGGGATCGTCGCGAACTCCGCGGTGAGATCGGCGCCGGACGACCCGGGCGCGGCCGTGACCCAGGTGAATGCCAGGATGTCGTAGCCGGCAGCGGCGGGATCGAGCCTCGCCTCGTAGCCCCGGATCACGCCCCTCGCCTCGAGCTTCTTGACCCGCTCGTGTGCGGCAGGGCCGCTCATGCCCAGATCGGCGCCCAACTCCGCATACGGCTTCTTCGCATCCGCCTGAAGGATCTCCAGGAGTCGGGCGTCGACCTCACCGATTGCGTCTTGTCTCGACACGTGCTAGCATTCCATTAGGTAGTTCTGGTCCGTGACATTAGATCATTAGGCAGAACTGACCGGCAAGGCCCAATACCGGTGCCGAGCCCGCCGCGTCAGCGGTGGGACCCGCGGGGTCCACGGCATCCGGCGACAGGAGCAACCATCATGGCCAAAGGCTTCGGGCTCCTGGCGCTGTTCTCGCTGCTCAGCACCCTGCTGGGCGAGGATCGGCGCCGGAGCGCTGACCCTCGCGAGGATTACCGCTTGATGTGGACCCGGCGATAGGTCGGGCTCACGGCGGCTAGCCTACCCCACGCCGGCCCCGGCACTGCCGGGGCCTTCGTCTGTCCGGGCGCCCGAGACCGCGGCGCAGCGCTACTGCCCGTGACCGATTCGCCAGGAGGCGGGCATCCCAGGGTCTCCAATGCGTCAGAGGTCGTCAGCCGCCACCAGGGGCGCACCAATCGAGCGCGTTCGAGCAGTTACGCGCGGGCGGATCCGCCTCGCCGAGAAACTGGTGCGCACGAGTAGCGCACAAGCCCGCAGCCGAGGATGACCGGCGCCAGGTGCGCCCCCGGGTCCCCCCGGTCCGGCGACGGTCGCACTCAGGATTACCGCCAGTGATGGTTTCGTCGGTTCCGATCGCCTCGCGCCGTCGATCGACGTCCAACCTGCTGTGTTCATGAGAACGGCGCATCAACGACGCAAGATGGATGGAATTCCCGTCGGTGGTGCGGCCCGAACCAACGAATCAATGCGTGCAGGTCATCCGCGGGGCGAGTAGCGCCGCCTACCAGGCCTCTGCGGCCCGCCGCCGGAGCCCCGCCAGCGACCCGGACGGCAGGTGGGCCTCGAGACACGTCACCCCGGACGCCCCGACCACGGCGTCATGGACGGTGCCGGCCGGCAGGTCAAGTCGATCGCCGACCTCGAGGGCGACCGCATCCCCGGTTCCTGGCAGCCCGAACCGGACCGAGCCGGCGCTGACGACGAGCACCTTGTCGTAGCCGTGAGCGTGCGGCGCGTACCGGTCGCCCGGTCCGTTGGACCATGCCGTGGGATCGAGACCCTCGATGCGGAGCCGATCGAGGAGGTCGCTCACGCGACCGTGACGCCGAGGAGGTTGCCCACGAGGAACGTGATCGCCGCGGCCGCGGCACCGATCCCCACCTGGCGGGTGCCCGAGTAGAGCGTGCTCCGTCCGGTCAGCAGGCTGACGCCTGCTCCGACCGCGAACAACGCCGCGAGGCTGAGCACGATCGTGGCCATGAACGCAGGCGCTCCCGTGCCAAGCAGGTACGGGATGACGGGGATCGCGGCCCCCGCGGCGAACGCGAGGAAGGAGCCCGTCGCCGCTCCCCACGGCGAGCCGAGCTCGTCGGGATCGAGACCCAGTTCCTCTCGGACGAGCGTATCCAGTGCCGTCTTCGGATCGGCAATCAGCCGGTGGGCGATCCGGGCAGCCTCGTCCTGGGTGAACCCCTTCGACCGGAACACGGTCACCAGCTCGGCTTCCTCCTCCTCAGGCATCGCCTCCAGCTCCGCCCGCTCGAGCTCGATCTGTCGCTCGAACAGCTCGCGCTGGGACTGCATCGAGATGTACTCGCCTGCGGCCATCGAGCACGACCCGGCGAGGAGCCCGGCGATGCCGGCCAGCAGGATGAACCTCGGCTCGCCGGCCGCACCCGCCGCACCAGCCACGCCCATCACGAGGGAGAGGTTGCTCACGAGTCCGTCCGACACCCCGAAGATGACCGCCCGGAGCGTTCCCGATTGCGCGTTCCGATGCCAGCGCTCCGCCAGGCCGATCTCGGACGGAGATCGAGCAAGCCGTGCGACCTGACGACCGTCCCGTGCCGGATTGGCAAGCCGGAATCGGGCGCCTGTCGAGCGGGCCGGGCCGCTGGCGGGCGCTCCTGCGTCCAGACGCTTCCAGATCTCGGCGTGCTCCCGCTCGTCGGCCGCGATCGACTCGACGTCCGGATCTGCCTGCGCCTCGTACAGCTCTTCCTCGTCGCCCTCGAGCGCCTGCACGAGGTCACTGACGGATCGGGTCCCGAACAGACGCGCCAGCAGGACGATGAACCGGATCCGGAGCCGTGGGCTGCCGGGTGGCGGCACGTCAACGCCCAGTTCTCGGAGCCGCGTCGCCCAGATCTCGGCGTGCCGTCGCTCATTGGCCGCGATGTGGTCGAACGCAGCCGATCGTCGCTCGTCGCGCTCGATCCGGGCCAGGGCCTCGTACAGCACGATCGCATCGCGCTCGAGCTTGAGGTTTTCGAGGCTGCGCGCGGTGTCGGTGACGGTCACGGCCATGCCCGAATCCTAGCGATCGTCCGGACCCTGGCGCGGGACGGCACACTACGGGCCGTGACGTCCCCGGACCTGGTCGTCGTCGGAGCCGGCACGATGGGTGCCTGGACCGCGCTCCACGCGCGTCGCAGCGGTCGCCGCGTGCGGCTGCTCGACGCCTATGGCGCTGGCAATCCGCGGGCCACCTCCGGCGACGAAACACGGATCATCCGTTCCTCCCACGGCTCCGATGCCTACTACGCGAGCTGGTCACGGCGGGCTCGCGGAGCATGGCTCGAGCTCGGCGAGCTGACCGGCGAGCGGCTCCTCGTCCAGGCGGGCTGCCTCTGGTTCGCCCACCGCGACGACGGGTTCGAGGCCGCGTCGGAGATCACGCTGCGATCGCTCGACATCCCGGTCGAGCGCATCCCGCCCGATGAGCTCAACGCCCGCTGGCCACAGCTCCGGGCCGACGACCTCGCGTTCGTCGTCCACGAGCCCGAGGGCGGCCTGCTGATGGCCCGCCGGGGCGTGATGGCCGCCGCGCGCACGTTCGCGAGCGAGGGAGGCGAGCTCGCGCTCGAGGAAGTCCGCCCGGGGCGCCGGGAAGGCCGGCAACTCCTGGACGTCGAGGCGTCAAACGGCGAGCACGTCGCCGGCGACGTGTTCGTGTTCGCCTGCGGGCCGTGGCTGCCCGGCATCTTCCCCGAGCTCGAGAGCGTGATCCGGGTCACCCGGCAGGACGTCCTGTTCTTCGGGCCGCCTGCCGGCGACGACCGCTTCAACGCCGACCACCTCCCGAGCTGGGTCGACTACGATGCCGCGTTCTATGGGGTCCCGGGTGTCGATGGACGGGGGCCCAAGATCGCCCCGGATCACTATGGCCCGCCATTCGATCCGTCGAGCGGCGATCGCGTGGTCTCCCCGGACACGATCGCCGAGGCGCGTGCCTTCCTCGCCGTCCGGTTCCCGGCGCTCGTGGGCCAGCCGGTGACCGAGACCCGCGTCTGCCAGTATGAGGCCACCCCGGACACCCACTTCGTGATCGACCGCCATCCGGAGTTCGACAACGTGTGGGTCGCCGGCGGCGGCTCCGGGCATGGGTTCAAGCATGGACCCGTGATCGGTGAGTACCTCATGGGTCTCATCGACGGCGAGCAGCCCACCACCGATGAGGAGCGCTTCTCGCTCAGCCGACCGCGCCACCTCGAGCCCGGGATGCGCACCGGCGGCGACGTGGCGGTGACGTCGAGCCGTGAGGCGCCGCCGACCTAGCCGTTGACCTCGAGGGGACCGTCCGGGACCTCGACTTGGACCCGGCCATCCTCGACCACGACCGGGTAGACGGCGAGCGGCTCCTCGGCCGGTGGATCGAGGGGCTCGCCATTCGACAGGTCGAATCGCGACAGGTGGAGGGCGCAGGTGAGCGTCCCGGCTGTCAGGAAGCCCTTGTCCAGCTCGAAGTACTCGTGGCTGCAGGTCCCCTGGACGGCCGTGAACTCGCCGCCGTTGTTGATGACCAGGACGGGGTCGGTGTCGTCGACCCAGACCATCTTCATCTCACCGTCGGAGACCTCGTCGACACCGATGAGGTCGATGCGTCTCACGCGGCGGTCGAACCCTCCGCTGTGGGTTCGCCTGCGCTCCGGGTCCACTTCGCATCGAGGAGGTCGCGCAAGCGCGCCTCGGCGTCGGGGAGCGGGATCCGTGCCACGACCGGCTCGAGGAAGCCGAGCACGATGAACTTGCGCGCTTCGTCGGGTGCGATTCCCCGGCTCTCGAGATAGAACAGCTGGGTCTCGTCGATCGGGCCCACGGACGACGAGTGCGCCGCGCGTCGGCAGTCCGGCTGGTCGATCTCGAGCGACGGGATGGCCACCGCCCGCGCGCTCCGGGACAGGTTCATCCCGAACTCGCCCAGGAACGAGTCGGTTCCGTGAGCCGAGTGCTCGATGATGATCAGCCCCTTCATGTAGGACCGTGAGCTGTCGAGGAGGGCGCCCTTCGAGAGCAGGTCACCGGTGGTATCGCGACCAACGTGACGCGTGTACGAGGTGAGGTCGAACAGCTGCTCGCCTGAGCCGAACACGATCTCGGCCTGGCTGACCCTGCTCCGATCCCCCTCGAGCCGGTTGTCCACCCGGGAGCGGACCAGCCGCCCGCCGAGCTGCGCCAGCGCCCAGTGGAGGTCGGCGCCCTCGCCGATCACCGACAGCCGGTGCTGGAACGCGATCTGGTCCGGGCCCAGCTCCTGGAGGCTGGCGACCGACAGTCTGGCATCGGCGGCGAGATGGACCTCGGTCGTCCCGGTCAGCAGCGCCTGCCGGCCGGCGACGGCGTCGTCGGACGCCACGAGCTCCTCCACGATCGAGGCCTCGGCGCCCTCGCCCAGCTCGATCACCGTCCGGGTCAGCAGAGCCTTGCCCGGTGCGCCAACGGCCCAGCGCAGGAGGATCGGTCCGTCCAGGTGCGCGCCGGCGGGCACACGGATGACGACGCCCTGGTTCCAGCCGGCACGGGTGAGCTGCGCCAGCGGGTCGTCGGCGGGGATCGGCGACGCCTCCACGAGCAGGCGGCGGGCGGTATCCGGTTCGCGATCCAGGAGGCCGCGAGCCGTCTCGATGGTGACGCCGGCCTCGGTGGCCTCTCGATTGAGGTCGATGTCCAGGATTCGATCCTCGACGAACGATCCGATGCCGGACGCTTCGGGCAGCTCACGGTGCGGTCCCGTGGCCCGCGCGGTGGCGGTGGTGGCGTACGGGCGCACCTCGGCCAGGTCCGCGGCGCGGAGGTCGAGATAGGTCGTATAGAGCTGGTTCGGCTCGATCGGCAGGGCACGGACCGCGACTGCGGCCTCCCGCCGGTCGGCGGCCAGCCAATCCGGCTCGTCGGCCGTCAGCGACGCGACGTAGGCATCGTCAAGCCGAAAGGTGAGTTCGGTGGGACTCCGGCGCGCCGGTCGCGATCGAGCGGGCGATGCGGTTGTCGTCGAGCCCGCAGGGGCGTCGGTCACCCGAGCGACCCCTCCATCTCGAGCTTCACGAGGCGGTTGAACTCGATCGCGTACTCCATCGGGAGCTCTTTCGTGAACACCTCGAGGAAGCCCTGGACGATCAGGTTCTGGGCCTCGTTCTCGGTCAGCCCGCGGCTCATCAGGTAGAAGACCTGGTCGGCGCTGATCTTGCCCACGGTCGCTTCGTGGGTCAGCGTCGTGTCGTCCTCCTGGATGTCGATGTACGGATAGGTGTCCGAGCGGCTCTCGTCATCGAGCATCAGCGCATCGCAGCGCACCGACGCGACGACGTTCCGGGCCCCCGGCGAGACCTTCACCTGTCCGCGATAGGTCGCCCGGCCACCGTCCTTGGAGACCGACTTGGAGACGATCCGCGAACGCGTGTTCGAGGCCAGGTGGATCGCCTTGGCCCCCGTGTCCTGGTGCTGGCCGCGACCGGCGACCGCGACCGAGATGATGTCCGCGGTCGCGCCCTCGCCGCGGAGATAGATGCTCGGGAACTTGACCGTCTTGCGCGAGCCGGTATTGGCGTCGATCCATTCCACGGTCGAGTTCGCGTGCGCGTGCGCCCGCTTCGTGACCAGGTTGTAGACGTCGTTCGACCAGTTCTGGATCGTCGTGTAGCGGACCTTCGAGCCGGGGAGGGCGACCACCTCGACCACCGCCGCGTGGAGCGAATCGGTGGCATAGATCGGGGCGGTGCAGCCCTCGATGTAGTGGACCTTGGCGCCTTCCTCGACCACGATCAGGGTGCGCTCGAACTGACCGGTGTTCTCGCCGTTGATCCGGAAGTAGGCCTGGAGCGGAAGCGGGACCTCGACGCCCTTTGGGACGTAGACGAAGCTGCCGCCCGACCAGACCGCGCTGTTGAGGGCGGAGAACTTGTTGTCCTCGGCGGGAACGACGGTCCCGAAGTGCTTCCGGAAGACCTCCGGGTACTCCTTGAGCCCCTGGTCGGTGCCCATGAACACGACGCCGAGCTTGCTCAGCTCCTCGCGGACCGAGTGGTAGACAACCTCCGAGTCGTACTGCGCGCCGACACCGGCCAGGAACTTCCGCTCCGCCTCCGGGATTCCCAGCCGCTCGAACGTCTGCTTGATCTGTTCCGGGACGTCATCCCACGACTTCTCTTCGCGCTCGGACGGCTTCCGGTAGTAGACGATCTTGTCGAAGTCGAGCCGGTCGAGACCGTCGGTCCACGTGGGCATCTGCCGCTTGACGAAATGGTCGTAGGCGCGCAGGCGATACTGGAGCATCCAGTCCGGCTCGCCCTTGAAGCGGCTGATCTCCTCGACGGTCTCGCGCGTGAGGCCACGCTTGGTCTCGGCGAGATAGACGATGTCGTCGTGGAACGCGTACTGGTCGCGTCGATCCGCGACCAGGTCTCGGGTGGCTGTCATCGATCTCCCCGGCAGCCCGTCCGGCCGCCGTTTGATGCCGGAGTTCCGCGGCGGCCGGTTCGGGCGCCGCGGCACGTGGGTTAATCCCGACCTAGATTATCGGGATTACCGCCCAGAGCGTCAACGAGACCTGCGGGGCGGCGCGTAGGTGGCTCAGGGCGCATCGATACCCGGCTCGGGGAGCGGCAGTCCCCGCTCGCCGGGCTCGAAGCGATGGATGTCGCCTGCGACCACCGTCACCGCACCCGGCCCGACGACGCTCCACACACCGTCCTGCCATACCGCCGCGGTCCGCTCGTCGATGCCGACGATCTGCCCGCCCGCGGCACGGACCGCGGGCAACGCCTCGGGCACCCAACGATGACCGAAGGTCTCGTAGTGGGGCGCCACCGCGATCCCGCGGACCAGGCCCAGGGCCGGCCGTGCATCGCGACGCGCATCCCCGGGGTGTCGCGCCCGCAGGAGCGTCCACGAGCCCATCGCCATCGCGCCGGCCGATGAGCCGGCCAGGATCGCGCCCCCACGCCAGGCGTCCACCGCGGCCGACCATGCCGGTGTGCCCTCCAGCAGGCGCACGACCAGCCCGGGGTCGCCTCCGGCGAGGTAGAAGAGACCTCCTCGCGACGCCTGCTCGACGATCCCCGGATCCGATCCCTGCCGACGCGTGCGGAGCGGAAGCTCCTCGATCTCGAGCCCAAGGCCGGCGAACCAGGCCCGAGCCGTGGCCACGGCCTGATCGGGCGCCTGTCGTACCGCCGCCGAGGCGATGACGAACGCCTGTCGTCCCGCACCCAGCCGTCGCGCCTCCCGGACCAGCAGCTCGTCCTGTTGCTCGTTGCCGGGCATGAACTCGTCGCCACCGACCAGGGCGAGCACACCCGGCCCTCTCGAGGCATCACGCGCGGGCCCCTCGGCCACGGCTCGGCTCCGTGCCATCGCGCCCCCACGATAGGCGAAGCAGCGAATGGACGAAGCGCCGGATCCTGGCCGGATCCGGCGCTTCCGTTCGGGATCCGCCCGATCCCCCCAGTGGTCGGGCGGTACGTTGGTCAGGCCGACAGTGGGGCTGCCTCGTCGGGGGCCGTGCGCTCGCCGAGCGAAGTCGGCCGGTCGGTCGCTCGATCCGCGTCGTCGAACGGATGCTCGGCGCCCTGTTGCGGGCCGCTCCGCCACCGGTCGAATCGCAGACGCAGGTCATCCACCCAGCTGCGGATCCGCGGACCGGTGGTCGACGAGGTCATCAGCACCCACGTCGCGGCGAGCAATCCGGCGACCACGCCGATCGCGAGCCATGGGGGCCCGGACCGGTGACGGCGAATCTCGACGCGCGGCAACTCGAGTCGATCGGGGAAGTCGATCTCCACCTTCGGCAGGTCGTGCGGCCGGAGCCCCTCGATCGCGCCGCGGATGTCGGGCATCGCGCGCCGAATGTCAGAGCCCGCCTTCGCGACGTCGTCGGTCATCGAGCGCAGCCCCTCGGGCAGCTCGATCTTCGGTGGTTTCCTGTCGGACACATCAACTCTGCTCATGGCGTCTCCCCTGCCGTTCGTGACGTTCAGACCAAGGCTGATCGATCGCGGCTCGCAGGCGCACGCCCCACCGGGCGGGTGGCTTGCATCCTCATCGCATCGGGCAGGCACCCCGAGGCGGCCACCGGACGTTGTCCACAAACATGCCAGGGCCTCGCCGTCCGCCCACGTACCATCGAGTTCGTGACCCAACCGCTCGTCGTGGCGCCCGAGGTTGCCCGGCGCTTCCTCGTCCTTCGCCACTTCCTGGCACCGCCACGGTCCCTGCCGGCCGGACCCGAGGGCGTGATGCAGGTGTTCGACCGCCTGGGCTCGATCCAGTTCGACCCGCTCGAGGTGGCCGGCCGCAACCACGACCTGGTCCTGCTGTCGCGCGTCGACGGCTATCGGCGCGACTGGACCGACCGACTGCTCTACGAGGACCGCGTCCTCTATGAGACCTACAACAAGGGGCTGTCACTGGTCCCGACGGACGAGCTGCCGTTCTATCGGATCACCTGGGACCTGAACCGCGCCGAGCACGAGGGTGGCGCATTCGACGAGCACGCCCCGCTCGTCGAGGAGCTCCTGGACCGGATCCGCACGAGCGGCCCGATGTCGGCAACGGACATTCCCGCCCGCGCGGCGATCGACTGGTTCTGGCGTCCCACCAACCAGGTTCGCGCCATGCTCGAGGCGCTGGCGATGTCCGGGATCCTCGGCCTGTCCCGGCGTGACGGCAACCGGAGGGTCTACGACCTCGTGGAGCGGCTGTTTCCGGCCGAGATCCTGGCGCGTCGGCCCACGGCGGACGACCAGCGGCGCCACAAGCTGCTGTCCCGCTACCGCGCCCATGGACTGCTCGGTGCCAGTGGACAGACGGAGGTCCTCCTGGGCACGGGTCGGACCGCCTCGGAGAGGGCGGCTCGACGCAGCGAGCTCGTGGAGGCAGGCGCGATCGTGCCGATCACGGTCGATGGCATCAAGGGTGCCCGGCACATGGTGGCGGACGAGCTGGAGCTCCTGGAACAGGCGCGCGACGAGGTCACGGCCGAGGCAAACGGGGCGCAGGTGCGGCCGGGCGGTGCCGAACCGGGCGTCAGCTTCCTGGCCGCCCTCGATCCGCTGGTCTGGGACCGCGACCTGTTGCGTCGGCTGTGGAGCTACGACTACCTGTGGGAGGTCTACGTCCCCGCGGCTCGTCGCCGCTGGGGCTACTACGTGCTGCCGGTCCTGTGGGGCGATCGCCTCGTCGGTCGGATCGAGCCGCGGATCGATCGACGTTCGGACACGCTCCGGGTTCTCGGTCTGTGGTGGGAGGACGAATTCGATCCCGACGCCGAGGAGGGGTTCGCGACCGCCTTTGCCGAGGCGATCGATGCCCATCGGCGGTTCGGCGGCGTGCGCACGATCACGATGCCCAGACACGCGCGAGCGCGGCCATTGCGTCGAGCGCTGGCCGCGCTGGCGAGCTGACGAACGAGGGTCCTAGGTCCGGGCGCTGACGTACCGCCAGGCGCCGAGATTGCCTGCCCGATCACGAGCCCGGATCCGGAGCTCGACCGTGTGGCCGCGCCTGACCGTGAGCGCGTACCGGGTGTGCGTGGTCGCACCGCGGACGGTGACCCAGGCGCGGCCGTCGACCCGTGCCTGGACGTGGAACGAGCCGAAGCCCGACGTGAGGACCGCGAGCCGCACATCACCGCCGGCCCACGAGAAGGCCACTCGGCGACGATTCTCGGGAGCCGCCTGAACGCTTGGGCGGGCCGGACGAACCCAACCGCCTGTGCGGTCGGGACCTCGCAGGAACACGCCCGTCCAGTACTTGCGACCGTCGGACGAGAGCGCGAGGCCGATCCCGACGTAGTTGTACTCCCGCGACAGGATGATCGCGCGGTGACCGGGTGAGTTGAGCCACGCGGTGTTGGCTGCGCCTGCGGAGTCGAACAGGCTAGGCCAGTTGTTCCAGGCGATGATCTCGCCGGCGCTGTACCAGCGGATCCCGGCCGAGGCGATCAGGTCGAAGACGTTGCGACCGTCGGGCTGGGTATGGCTGAAGTAGTCGCGCGAGGCCATGTCGGCCGAACGGCTGCCGGCGATCGCCGTCAGTCGGAGATCGAGGCGCAGGGCGCGAAGACCGTGCCGGGCGCGGTCGGCGTTGATCAGGCGGACCATCTCGCTTTCCGCCGACTGGACCGAGACATCCGCGGCCGAGGCCGGGCTGGTCACGGCGCCGGTGGCCGAGAACAGCAGTCCCGCGACAAGGAGAGCGGCGATCCGCGAACCGATGCGTGTCATGGGCCACAGGCTGGCCGACGACCCCTTTCGCGGCCATGGCTCCTCCGTCCGGTCATGCCCCGGCGCCTTCGTCCGGCAGTACCCCTACGTTGATCGGGGGAGGGTGCGCGGACGCACCAGGACGGGTGCGCGCACGCACCGGGAACCCGGGCCGCGCAACGCGGGCGGAGCCCGGGTGCGCCCCGTTACACGCCTTCCGCGGCTATGGGACGATGAGGCGAAGGAGGTGACCATCGATGGCCGAAACCCGCTGGGCGGAGTCGTCGTGGAGTGGTGATCTGACGGGTGGAGCGGGGAGCATCGACTACGTGTCGAGCGGCGCCGTCAGCAGGTTGGCCGTGACCTGGTCGTCGCGGACGGAGGCGTCGAACGGCAGGACGTCGCCCGAGGAGCTCCTGGCAGCTGCCCACTCGAGCTGCTTCTCGATGGCCTTCGCGAACGCGCTCGCAAAGGCGGGCCACACGGCCGAGCGGCTGGTCGTTCGGGCGAGCGTGATGGCCGAGAAGCGCGAGGCGTGGACCGTCGTCTCGTCCGCGCTCAGCGTCCGTGGCCGTGTGCCGGGGATCGAAGCCGCCGAGTTCGGGCGCCTGGCGGAAGACGCGAAGGAGAACTGCCCGATCAGCCGGGCGATCAAGGGCAACGTTGAGCTCTCGGTCGAGGCGACGCTCGAGAGCTGAATGTCCGCGGCCCGTCGAGGGCCTGTGTGCATACGACGGAC
>DATBLH010000097.1:0-22025 GCA_036555445.1 Candidatus Limnocylindrales bacterium | reverse complement strand
CTGCGACTCGACACCGCCTTCTCGCGTCTCAAGCTGGACCTCGGGGCAACGCCCGAAGCCGTGTCGCGCGATCGCGATGCAGGGCCGACCACCAGGGCATGGCTCGCGTACGAAGCGACCCTCCGCGAGACCGGAGCCCTCGACTTCGACGACCTCGTCGCCCGATCGGTCCGGACCCTCGAGACCGACCCGACGACCCTCGACCGATGGCGGGCGTCATGCGCCCACCTCCTCGTCGACGAGGCGCAGGATCTCGACCGAAGCCAGCTCCGGATGGCGCTCCTCCTGGCCGCACCGGCCAACCGGATCTTCCTGGTCGGCGACGACGATCAGTCGATCTACGGGTGGAGGCTCGCCGATGTCCGGCGCGTCCTCTCGCTCGCCGACCGCCTGCCGGGGCTCCGTCGCGTCGACCTGGAGGTGAACTACCGCTGCCCGCGACCCGTGGTGGAGCGGGCGGTCCGGCTCGTGAGCCACAACCGCGAGCGCTTCGTGAAGACAGTCCGCGCAGCGCCGGATGCGCCCGGACGACTCGTCCTCGCCCCGGACGGATCGGATGATGCGGTCCGGGTTCGCCGGGTCCTGGCGAGCTGGCCGGAGGACGGCGGGACGCGCGCATTCCTTTCCCGGACCAACCGCGAGCTCCTCCCGGTGGCGGGCGTGGCACTCGAGCTCGGCCTGCCCTTCCGGTCGCCGCTGATCCCGTGGCCGATCGAGTCCCGGTACGTCGACGAGCTCCTGGCGGCCGCCGAGCGTGAGCCCGACGCTCCCCTCCTGGTGCGGCTGGCCCGGGTCCGGGAGGCCTCCCTCGCCGATCCCCCGCTGGCGACGGACGACGAGGACACCGCTCGGCCCGGTCCGTTCACGCGGCTGGAGGTTGCGACCGCGCTCCTCGCCTGGGCGACTCGCTTCGACGAACTCCCCGGCCTCGCGGCCGCCGTCCGCGGCCAGCGCCGGCTCCTCGAGGCGCTCCGCCGGGACGACGCGCGGCTCGTCCTGGCCACCGCACACGGGACCAAGGGGCTGGAGTTCGATCATGTCGCAGTGCTCACCGACGGATTTCCCGGGTACGCCGGGACGGAAGGGTCGGCCGAGCCCGAGCGGGTCCTGGAGGAGGAGCGCCGGCTGGCGTACGTGGCATGGACCCGCGCGCGCCGATCGCTGACCCTGGTCTACGACCCGGCCGCTCCATCGCGGTTCCTGACCGAGGCGTTCTCATCCGGGGAGCTTGGGATCGACGCTACAGTGGCCGCCTGATGACACCGGGGAGCGGACCGGAGCCGATCATCCGCGGCCGCATCACCTACCTCCGCGCTGCCGAGCGCGACGACGTCCCACTGTTCGTGCGCTGGATCAACGACCGCCGGACGAGCCGGTACCTCACGGCTCGGAGTCCGCTCAGCCAGCCGCTCGAGGAGCGGTGGTTCGACCGCATGGTCGAGGCCCAGGGTTCGGGTAGCTGGTTCTTCGTCATCTGCCGGCTCGACGACGATCGGCCGATCGGGACGACGGGCCTGTTCGGACTCGACCTCACCGCCGGCACGGCCGGTCTGGGCGTGATGCTCGGCGCTCCTGACGATACCGGCCAGGGCTATGGCTCTGACGCCATGGCCGCGCTTGTCGACTTCGGGTTCGGGAGCCTCCGACTCCAGCGAATCTGGCTCGACGTCTACGATTTCAACGAGCGAGCCAGAAGGGTGTATGAGCGACTCGGGTTCGTCCATGAGGGGACGCTGCGGCACGCCGCCTTCCGCGACGGCCGACACATCGACATCCACCGGATGGCCGTCCTCGACGACGAGTGGCAGTCACCGCTCGCCGCGTCACGCGGCGGCGCCTGACTCTCGTCGGGCTGGAACCTCAGGCGAGGGCGTCACGCCTGGCGAGGATCCGCAGGAGCCGGTCGAGCGAATCCAGGAAAGGCTCGGTGACCGCACCGGGCAACGCGTCACGGATCGAATCCTTGGGACCGTAGGCAGCACGGGCGCGGAGTGCGGTCGCCCGCAGCGCGCGGACCTCGTCGTCGCGGAGGCGATCCGGAAGGGGCTCGAGGAACCGCGTCCAACGGAGGTCACCGAGCTCGCGCGCCACGATCAGCAGCCGATCGGCGTGGCGGGCCGCGTCGAGGGCTGCCGTGTCGATCGCCGGCAGCTCGTGACGCGCCGGGCCGGTTGCTCGTCGCGTGGCGTTGCTACCGGTCATCGGGTGGCGGGTTCGGGACGCCGCCATTCGTCGGGCCGGTCGTCCCCGGGTCGGAACCGTCGGCGAGCGCGACCACGAGGAGCGGCAGCCGTTTCCGCTCGGAGCCGTTGACGAGGATCCGGACCGAGTAGTCGCCGGGTCCGGGAAAAGCGAGGTTCCACAGGTCGATCGAGAACGTCAGCACCGAGTCGCGGGCGTCGTCCGACCCGTGGGCCACGATCGTCCCGGTGGCGCTCGCAACCTCGTGGCCGTCTGGATCGAGGAGGATGAAGCGCAGGTCGTGGCCGTGATCGGTCTCGGGCGCGGTGACCCGCAGTCCGACGACGAGGGCGAGGTGGGGATGGCGGAGCGGGAACGTTCGTCCACCGAGGCGGGAGACGCCGCCACCGATGACATGGAACTTCTCCCCGGGCACCGACTGGGCGGCATCGGCGAGGAAGGCGAAATCGATCTCGGGCACGTTCCTATCCTAGGCCGCCCGCCTCAAGCTGCCTCGCTTGCGTCTCAGCTCGCTCGCGCCGCCGCGGCCCGCTTCCGCGATGCCGGCAGGATGGGCTCCGGGATCCGCGAGCGATGCCCGTCGCCGCGACCGGCTTCCTCGGCAAACGTGACGTCGGAAAGCGGCACCAGCGGCTCGCCGCGCAGGACGCGGGCGAGGTATTCGGCGGTCGCCGAGCCGCGCGCCCCGGCCACCACCTCGGGCGTTCCCTCCGCGATGATCCTCCCACCCCGCGCACCCCCTTCGGGGCCGAGGTCGACGATCCAGTCGGCGGTCTTGATGACGTCGAGGTTGTGCTCGATCACGAGGACGGTGTTCCCGGCGTCGACCAGGCGGTGGAGGACCTGGAGCAGTTTCTCGACGTCGGCGAAGTGGAGCCCGGTCGTCGGTTCGTCGAGCAGGTAGAGGGTCTTACCGGTCGCCCGCCGGGAGAGCTCGGTGGCCAGCTTCACGCGCTGCGCCTCGCCGCCGGACAGCGTCGTCGCAGGCTGTCCCAGGTGGACGTAACCGAGCCCGACGTCGAACAGCGTCTGGAGCTTGGCGTGGACGTTGGGCACGGCGCTGAAGAAGTCCAGCGCCTCGGCCACCGTCATCTCGAGGACCTCGGCGATCGAGCGGCCCTTGAAGTGGATCTCGAGGGCCTCCCGGTTGTAGCGCTTGCCCTGGCAGACCTCACACGTGACGTAGACGTCTGGCAGGAACTGCATCTCGATCTTGAGGATCCCGTCGCCCTTGCAGTTCTCGCATCGACCACCCTTGACGTTGAAGCTGAAGCGTCCCGGCGCGTAGCCCCGAACGCGCGCCTCGGGGACCCCCGCGAACAGCTCCCGGATCGGGCCGAACAGGCCCGTGTAGGTCGCCGGGTTCGAGCGAGGCGTGCGACCGATCGGGCTCTGGTCGATCTCGATGATCTTGTCGACGTGATCCGTTCCCTCGAGCCCATCGTGGGCACCCGGCTGCTCGCGCGAGCCGTGGAGCTCGCGGGCCAGGGCGCGATAGAGGACCTCGGTGACGAGCGTGCTCTTGCCGCTCCCGGAAACACCGGTGACCGCGGTGAAGGTGCCCAGCGGCAACCGGAACTCCACGTCCCGGAGGTTGTGCTCGCGGGCTCCGTGGACAACGAGGGCCTTCCCGTTGCCGGGCCGGCGCTCGGCGGGGATCGGCACCGCGCGGTCGCCCCGGAGGTAGGCACCGGTGATCGAGCGCTGCTCCGTGAGCAGGGTCTCGAGCATTCCGTTGGCGATGATCTCGCCACCGTGCTCCCCGGCACCCGGCCCGATGTCGATCACCCAGTCGGCCGTCCGGATGGTCTCCTCGTCGTGCTCGACGACGAGCACGGTATTGCCCAGATCACGGAGCCGTGTGAGCGTCGCGATGAGCTTCGCGTTGTCCCGCTGGTGGAGCCCGATCGACGGCTCGTCGAGGATGTAGAGGACGCCCATCAGGGTGGTTCCGATCTGGGTTGCCAGCCGGATCCGCTGGGCCTCGCCGCCGGACAGGGTCACGCTCGTCCGGTCGATGGTCAGGTAGTCGAGCCCGACGTCCACCAGGAAGCCGAGCCTGGCAGCGATCTCCTTGAGGACCTGCCGCGCGATCGTCCGGTCGCGCTCGTTCAGTCGATCCGGCAGGGCTGCCACCCATGCCAGGGCATCGGTGATCGAGAGGATCGACACCCAGTGGATGTCCCGGTCGTCGACGGTGACGGCGAGGACCTCGGGCTTGAGCCGGCAGCCGCTGCACGCGGGGCACGGTCGCTGGACCATGTACTTCTCGAGCTCGGTCTTGACGTACTCGGAGTCGGTCTCCCGATAGCGTCGCTCGAGGTTCGTGACCACGCCTTCGAACGTCGCCCGATAGCTGTTCTCCCCGCGCTCGTGGCGATAGCGGACGACGACCTGCTCGTCTTTCGCGGCGTACAGGAGGTAGTCGACCGCCTCCTCGGGAAGGTCACGGAGTGGCGTCCCTGGGTTCCAGCCGTGCGCCGTGAAGACCGCCTCGGTGATCTTCAGCCGCCACGAGGCATCGGTCGGCATCTTCGCCCACGGCACCACCGCCCCCTGGGCGACGCTCTTCGAGCGGTCGGGAATGACCGCATCCGGGTCGATGACGAGCTGGGTCCCGAGACCGGTGCATACGGGGCACGCGCCATGCGGTGAGTTGAACGAGAAGCTCCGTGGCTCGAGCTCGTCCATCGTGAACCCGTCGTAGGGGCAGCTGAACCGCTCCGAGTAGCGCTGCTCGGCGAACGACGGGCCCTCGTCCTCGCGCGGAGCCGGGGCGATCAGGACCACACCCTCGCCCAGCCGGAGCGCCGTCTCGATCGAGTCGGCGAGGCGGGCCGCATCGGGATCTGCGGCGGGTTCGCCGGTCTCCGGGTCCACCGGACGACCACGGTCGTCCCGCGTCCAGCCATCCGGCGCCTCGGCGCGGCGGACGACATAGCGATCCACGACAACATCGATCGAGTGACGCTTGTAACGGTCCAGGGTCGGCGCCTCGGACAGGTCGTACATCTCGCCGTCCACGCGGACCCGAACGAACCCCTGGCGACGCGCCGCCTCGAACACCCGGTCGCCTTCTGTCTTTCGATCCCGGACCAGCGGCCCGAGGACGAGGAGGCGGGTCTCCTCGGGAAGGGCGAGCACCTGGTCGACGATCTGCTGGACCGTCTGGCGCTCGATCGCATGGCCATTCGGGCAGTGCGGGACCCCGATCCGGGCGAACAGGAGCCGCAGGTAGTCGTAGATCTCGGTGACGGTCCCCACCGTCGACCGCGGGTTCCGACTGGCGCCCTTCTGGTCGATCGAGATCGCGGGCGACAGACCGTCGATCTGGTCGACGTCCGGCTTCTCCATCTGGCCCAGGAACTGGCGTGCGTAGGCCGACAGGCTCTCGACATAGCGCCGCTGGCCCTCGGCATAGATCGTGTCGAAGGCGAGGCTGCTCTTGCCGCTCCCGGACAGGCCGGTGATCACCACCAACCGGTCGCGCGGGAAGGCGACGGTGACGTCCTTGAGGTTGTGCTCGCGGGCACCGCGAACGACGATTCGGTCCTGGGGCATGCCGGACACCAGTGTACCGGTTCCGTCGGAAACAGAACAGGTGTTCGTGCGCGGCCGGCCCGATCAGCCCGGCGGGCGGGCGTGGCTCAGAGCGGGATCAGGGTCAGAGCGTTGGACGCGCCACCGATCAGCCCGGCGATGATCCCGGCCCCGAGGACCCCGGCCGCGAGCCGTGGGCTGGGTCGCCCTTCCTGGTGCTCGACGAGGATGGCGACCACGGCCGCCACGAGCGCCACGAGGCTCAGCTTGGCGATGAACAGGAGGGGCAGGCCGTGCGAGATGAGGAGCGCCTTGACGATCGGATTCGCCTCGGCGGCAGGGCCATATCTGCTGATCATTGTCACGAACGTCCCGAAGTCAAAGAACTGTGCCGTACCAAGGGTCAGCAGAGCGATCCTCACCCCACCAGTCTGCACCGGTCGGACCTGCCGGTATACGCCCGAACCGCGTCCTGGGCGCGCATGTGTTGCGCGTCCGCACCGGATCGATCCGGCGGTCGTCCCCCGGGGTGTCTCAGCCTCGCCGGCGGGTCCTCCGGACGGGTCGCTGGCCGGTCCGCCGGATGACGTTGGGGGTCACCGTCCGGTCCCACGTCTGGCGATCGGACCAGCGCTGGAGCCAGCCACCGTCGTCGCCGTGCTCGTCCCGGATTCCTGGCAGCCATTCCGCGGCGAGCGCGCCGCCATCGTCACCAGCCGAGGGATCGCCGGCCACCGCTCCAACCGGGCTCTCACCGGCCGGCAGCACCGTGATCGATGTGACCTCGATGCCGCCGTTCTCCGCCGGTGCTTCGGCTCGCCCGGCACGACCTCGACGACGCGACCGTCCGCGCTGGGCAGGCCCGATCGCGTCGGTCGTCCCCGCCCGCGACACCGAGGCGGCGGCGCGTTCGGCCGCCCGGGCGACCTTCGTGGCCTCGTCCTCCTCCAGGACGCGGAGCCGGATCTGCTGGACCTCGTCGCGGAGCGCGGCCGCGCGCTCGAACTCGAGCTCCTTCGCCGCCGATCGCATCTCCGCCTCGAGCTGGGTGACGAGCTTCTCGATCTCGCGCCGCCCGAGCTCGGACAGGTCTCGCGCCTGGCGCTCGGAGGCGTACATCGCCGTCGACTCGGCGACCGCGCGCAGACGCTGGTTGAGGTCGTGGATGCCCTTGATGATCGTCCGCGGCTCGATCCCGCGGGTCTCGTTGTAGGCCTCCTGGACGCTGCGGCGGCGGTCCGTCTCCTCGATCGCGGCGCGCATCGACTCCGTCACCGTGTCCGCGTACATGACGACCTCGCCGCCGACATTGCGGGCCGCCCGACCGATCATCTGGATCAGCGACCAGGCGCTGCGCAGGAAGCCCTCCTTGTCCGCATCGAGGATTGCGACCAGCGTCACCTCGGGCAGGTCGAGGCCTTCGCGAAGGAGGTTGATCCCGACCAGGACGTCGAACACGCCCAGCCGGAGGTCGCGCAGGATCGCGACCCGCTCCAGGGTGTCCACCTCCGAGTGGAGGTATTGGACCTTCACCCCGAGCTCCTTGAGATAGTCGGCGAGGTCCTCGGCCATCTTCTTGGTGAGGGTCGTGACGAGCGCCCGCTCGCCCCGCTCGACCCGTCCGCGGATCATCTCCATCAGGTCGTCGATCTGGCCCTCCGTCGGACGGACGCTGATCGGCGGATCGACGATCCCGGTCGGCCGGACGAGCTGCTCCGCGACCCGCTCGTTCTTCTCCAGCTCGTACGGTCCAGGGGTCGCGGACATGTACAGGACCTGGTTCACCGACGTCTCGAACTCCTCGAACGTCAGCGGTCGGTTGTCGAGGGCCGAGGGGAGGCGGAACCCGAAGTCGACCAGGATCTCCTTGCGCGTGCGGTCGTTCTTGTACATGCCGACGACCTGCGGGATCGTCATGTGCGACTCGTCGACGATCAGGAGCCAGTCCGGTGGGAAGTAGTCGAGCAGTGTCCACGGACGCGATCCGGGTTCGCGCTGGGACAGGTGTCGCGAGTAGTTCTCGACCCCGGAGCAGAAGCCGAGCTCCCGGAGCATCTCAAGGTCGAAGGTCGTCCGCTGCCGGAGCCGGGCTGCCTCGAGGGCGCGGCTCTCCCCCTCGAGCTCCCGGACCCGCTCCTCCATCTCGACCTCGATCCCGGCGATCGCGAGCTTGAGCTTGTCCGCCGGCGTGACGTAGTGCGTGGCGGGATAGACGTTCAGGTCCTTCCGCTCGGCAAGCAGCTCGCCGGTCAGCGGGTCCAGCTCGGTGATCCGCTCCACCTCGTCGCCGAAGAACTCGACCCGGACCAGGGTCTCCTCGGACGCGGGCTGGAGCTCCAACGTGTCACCGCGAACGCGGAAGCGGGCCCGGGTGAGCGCGGCGTCGTTGCGCTGGTACTGGAGGTCGACCAGCTGGCGCAGGACGGCGTCGCGGCGATAGCGGCCGCCCTGGCGGAGCTTGAGGACGGTCGCCCCGTAGTCCACCGGCGCACCGAGGCCGTAGATGCACGACACCGACGCCACGATGATCACGTCCCGCCGTTCGAACAGCGCGTGGGTGGCCGCGTGGCGGAGCCGGTCGATCTCGTCGTTCCGGCTGGAGTCCTTCTCGATGTAGGTATCGCTTCGGGGCAGGTACGCCTCGGGCTGGTAGTAGTCGAAGTAGCTGACGAAGTACTCGACCGCGTTGTCGGGGAAGAACTCGCGGAACTCGGCGTAGAGCTGTGCCGCCAGCGTCTTGTTGTGCGCGAGGACGAGGGTGGGCCGCTGGTGCCGCGCGATCACCGACGCCGCGGTCATCGTCTTGCCGGTCCCGGTCGCTCCCAGGAGAACCTGGTGCCGGAGCCCGCGCTGGAGGCCGTCGGAGAGGCGGTCGATCGCCTGGGGCTGGTCGCCGGTCGGCTCGAATGGGGCGACGAGACGGAAATCCGGCACGGGAGAAGAATACCGCACGCGTCCGGAATCGAACGTCCGTACCAAACAATCGGGGTTGCGGCGTGACGAGCGGCGGCGCGCCGACGGGACGAATGACTCATTCCCGTTGCCTGGCGGTGAACCCAGACTCGTGACCCTACCCACCATCCGGGAGAAGGTGCGTCCATGGGTCGCTCGGTCGAGCGGCGAGCACGGCGGAATCGGGGCGTCGGCTCGGCCGGTCAGAGCCTGGTCGAGTTCGCCATCACCCTGCCCCTGTTCGTGCTCGTGATGATGGGCCTCCTCGAGTACGGGTTCCTGTACAACAACCTGCTCACCGTCCAGTTCGCCTCCCGCCAGGGCGCCAGTGCCGCCGCCCAGGTCGGCGGCGAGGACGGTGCGGACTGCAGCGTGCTCAAGGCCGTCGAGTTCGCCCTCACCGCGCCCATCGACAAGGCCCGGATCGTCGCCGTGGACATCTTCCAGTCCGACGCCTCGGGCGATCCGATTCCGGGCCGGATCAATCGGTATGCGCGGTCGGGCGTCCTCGACTGCCCGGGCACGGACAGCCAGCCGTACAGCCTGGTCGGCGCCGAGGGCTACCCGCAGGCCGAGCGCAAGGACTCCCTCTCCGAAGGCCTCGATGTCGTCGGGGTGCGGATCGAGTACACGTACTGGGGCGTGACCCCGATCGGCTCGGGTCGATCGTGGGTCGTCTCCGACGGTGCGACGTTGCGCGTGGAGCCCAAGCAGTGAACGCCGGCCGCCGGCCGCCGACGCGTCACGGGATCCGTGGCCAAGCCGTCGTCGAGCTCGTCGTCATCCTGCCCGTGTTCGTGATCCTGCTCATGGGCATGCTCGAGTTCGGTGCCGCGTACGACCACCGGACCGCGATGGCCTACGCCGTTCGCGAAGGCGCGCGGGTGGGGGCGAGTCTCGGCAACGGCGGCTCGAACCCGAGCCTGGTCGACCCCACGATCATCGCCGCCGTCCAGCGCGGGCTGACAAGCCCGATCCTGATCGAGAACGTCACCTCGATCACGATCTTCAAGTCCGACTCGGCAGGTCAGCCCGTGGCCGGCAAGGTCAACACCTACGACCGCTACGGCAGCCTCGTGGGCGCCGCAGGCTGGCCGGCGACGAGTCGCGTTCCGGGACTGAACGGCGACTCGATCGGCGTCGGGGTTCGCTACGACTTCCACCCCATCACCCCGCTGTCGTCGATGCTCAGCCTGTTCTTCGGCGGCCCGCCGCCCTACAACACGATCCCGATGTCCGACGTCACGATCATGAAGCTGGAGCCGACCCCGTGACCCGCCGGGCCCGGGAGGCAGGGCAGATCCTGGTTGTGTTCACGCTGTCGCTGACGTTGTTCATCGCAATCCTGGCGCTCGTCATCGACGTGGGCAGCATCTGGAACAACAGCCTCCACGTACAGCACGCCGCCGAGGCCGCCGCCCTTGCCGGCGTCCCGCACATGCCGGGCGACTTCAGCACGGCGTCGACGAAGGCGCGCGCGGAGGCGACGAAGAACGGATTCACGTCCGGGGGCGGCACCACGGTGACCCCGGCGATCAACACCGAGTCGAACCGGCGTCTCGACGTCTCGATCACGCGCACCTACTCCACGTTCTTCCTGCGGATCGTGGGCATGCCGACCGTGACGATCACCCGCACCTCGACCGCCGAGTACACGCTGCCGGTGCCGATGGGGAGCCCGCTCAGCAGCTACGGTGACAACTCCGGCTACTACTGGGCCGCGGCCGAGGCGCAGGGGACGAATCGGTCGGCCGGCGATGCGTACGGAACGTTCTACAACCCGAGCCCGACCCAGAACAACCAGTTCGACGCGAACGGCTACCAGTACGCGATCGAGGTCCCCGCCGGTGCCGGCGCGACGAACATCGATCTCTACGACCCGACGTTCTGCGCCGTCGACGACCAGAAGGGCACGGGCGACCACTGGATCCCGTGGAACCTCACGAGCTGGCCGGCAGCGTCGATCTACTACGTGCTGTGGTCCGACCCGGCGGAGACGCCGCTCGACTACACCGACGACGTCCAGGTCGCCAACAGCGCAACGCTGTTCGAGAATGAGCGGCAGGTCGACAAGAGCACCACGTATCGCGAGAACTCGGCGACCTGGCCCGGCCACGCGTTCTGGTCGCTCCCCGACTGCACGACCGATCCCTATCACAACGCGTGGTGGACGTTCGCGACGGTCACCACGCCGGGCACCTACCGGCTGCAGGTGACGACGACGAACCCGGTCAACATCAACGACCAGAAGGGGGTCAGCGCGGAGAACATGTGGTCGCTCCGGGCCGTCCCCACGTTCCCGGGTTATCAGCCCTACGTCTACGGCCTCGGGAAGATGGTCATCTACGCCAACGTCGCCAGCGGTCAGACGCTGTTCTACCTGAGCCGGATCGAGGCGGTCCACGCCGGCAAGACGATGGTCATCCAGCTGTTCGACCCGGGCGACGCCGCCGGCAACGCGACGATCGAGATCCTCAAGCCGACGACCTCGAACTACACCCCGGCCACGTTCAGCTTCACGGCCGACAGCAACGCCACCGGACCCACCAGCGGCACCAACGTGACGTCGCTGGCGACCGTCGTCAGCGGCGTCAAGCGATACGACAACTCGTGGGTGACGATCACGGTGCCGCTGCCCAAGACGTACAGCGCGCCCAAGCCACCCGGCGAGGCCGCCGGCGTCCTGGGCGGCTGGTGGAAGATCCGCTACTCGTTCGACAGCACGACCACCGACACCACGACCTGGCAGGTGTCGATCCGGGGCAACCCGGTCCACCTCGTCCAGCCCTGACCCGCTTCTGAAGGACCGCCGACCGCCGATCGACGGAGCGCGACGGTACTTCCGATCGGTAGGCCGGAGGCGGACTCCAACCCTACGATCCCGGCGCTGTTCGCCCGATGCGACGGTCTGCCCTACGTTCGGAGGACCCGACCGCGATGGAGATGGAGTTCCGGGACGATCGCTGGCGGCGACGAATC
Organism: Candidatus Limnocylindrales bacterium; assembly: GCA_036555445.1. Lineage (GTDB taxonomy): Bacteria > Chloroflexota > Limnocylindria > Limnocylindrales > CSP1-4 > DATBLH01. Next base: position 10,352 of record DATBLH010000097.1, on the reverse strand, counting down.
ACGATCTTCGTCGGGCTGGTGCTGGCGGTGACGGCCGGCGTGTCCGCGTTCATGCTGATCACCCAGGCGCAGCAGCAGGCCGGTCATGCCGGTCTTGCGACCGTGCCGATCGTCGTCGCGGCCCGGGAGATCCCGGCCCGCAAGGCGATCGAGGCCGGCGACCTGGCCGTCCGCGAGGTGCCGATCGACGGCACGAACGCGGCCGGCGTGTTCAACGATCCGACGCCCCTCATCGGGCTCGTCCCGAGCGTTGCCATCCTGCAGGGCCAGCCGGTCTTCGCGAATCTCCTCGCCGCGTCCAGCGGCGGCGGCCACTTCGCGATCGTCGGGCCGGGCGAATCCCTGACGCCCAGCGGCGACGTGTGGCGGGCGGTCTCGGTGACCGTCCCCGATGACCGCGCCGTCGGCGGCATGGTCGAGGCTGGCGACACCGTCGACGTGTTCGTGACGGTCGACGTCGAGGTCCCGCTGTCGCTCATCGAGGCCGGCCGCTACTACTCCGACAAGTCGACGAAGATCGCCTACCAGAACGTGCCGATCCTGGCCAAGGCCGGGACGTCGTATGTGGTCAAGGTGCCGGGGCTCGTCGCCGAGGAGGTGAACCACCTCCAGGCGAGCGGCGCCGCAGCCTTCAGCTTCGCGCTCCGGCCGTTGTCCGACACCCGTCTCGTGGACGCGACCGCCGCGGGTGCCACGACGACCGGGATCATCGCCCGCTACGGGCTGCCGCTGCCCCAGGTCTACCCGCCCGGCCGGGGACCGATCCCGACCCCGGAACCAACGACGACGCCGGCCAGCCCCGAGCCGTCGCTTGAGGGCTCAGCCGCCCCCTGATCCGGCGGCCGCCCACGCAGCGGCCACCGACGCGCGCGTGGTCGCCTCGGTCCCCGAGGTATCGATGACCCGCGTCGCAGCCGGACGGAGCCGCTCGGACAGACCGAGCTGCGCGGCCAGTCGCCGGTCCGCGTCCTCGGCCGCCATGCCCCGGTCGAGCATCCGCTCGCGCTGGACCGCCGGATCGCAGGTGACCAGCCAGACCTCGTCGCAGAGAGCGGCGAGGCCACCCTCGACCAGCTTGATCGCCTCGACCACCACGGCCGGCGCGCCCGCGTCGGTCGCCGCGTCCACGGCCGCAAGGATCCGCGGCCGAACGGCGGGATGCACGATCCGCTCCAGGTCGGCGAGGGCGGCGGGATCGTCGAACACCAGGGCGGCAAGCGCCCGTCGATCCAGGCCACCCTCGTCGTCGCGGACGGTATCTCCGAAGCGGGCCAGGATCGCGACATGCGCCGGCTGGCCCCGCGCCGTCACCTCCCGCGCGACGTCGTCGGCATCCACGACCGTTGCCCCCAGCTCCTCCAGCCACGACGCGACGGTCGATTTTCCACAGCCGATCGGGCCGGTGAGCCCGATCCGGATCGTCACGGGGCCCGGTCCTCGAGCTCGAGCCAGGCGTCCTCCGCCGCCGTGAGCGCCTGCTCGACGTCGGCCAGCTCGCTCGTCACCCGCCGCAGCTCCACGAAATTGCCGGTGACGACCGGGTCGCCCATCGTCAGCTCCAGGTGGTTCTTGCGCAGCCCGAGCCGGGTGAGCTCCGTTTCGAGAGCCGTCTTCTGGCGGCGGTATGCGTCCTTGGACAGCTTCGCGCCGCGCGAAGCCGAGCGAGATCGGGTCGCGGCCGCCGAGCGGGCCGGAGCACGTGCCGCTGTGGCGGCGGCGACCGGCGCCGGGTTCCGAATCCCGCCGGAGTACCCCGCGCGGAGTCGGACGGAGTCGCGCTCTGCGGCCTGGACCACGGCCCAGCCGTCGCGGATGGCGGCCCGCCAGGCCGGATAGCGCCCCTCGAACGGGACCGCGAGGCGGTCGTCCACGACCCACAGCCGATCGCACAACGTCTCCAGGAGGCGGCGGTCGTGGGACACGACGAGCACCGTCGCCGGCGTCTGGTCGAGGAACGCCTCGATCGCCTCTCGGGCCGGGATGTCGAGGTGGTTCGTGGGCTCATCGAGGAGAAGCAGGTTCGACGGCAGGATCCCGAGCAGCGCGAGCTCGAGCCGCGATCGCTCCCCACCGGACAGGGTGCGGACCTCCTTGAACACGTCGTCGCCCCGAAACAGGAACCGGGCGAGATACCCGCGGGCCTCGCCGGGCGTGACCGGGATCGCGCCGAGGACGGCCTCGAGCACGGTCGCACCGGCGATCGCGGCGCCGCGCAGCTGGGCGAGATAGCCCACCTGGACCGCGTTTCCGAAGGTCAGCGTCCCATCGAGCGGCGGCAGCTCTCCGGCGATCGTCCGGAGCAGGGTCGTCTTCCCCGCCCCGTTCGGACCCACGATGCCGATCCGCTCGCCCCGCTGTGCCGCGAGGAACGGCGCCCTGGCCACGGTGGTCGACGATCCATCTCCGGCGAGATAGCCGATTTCGAGATCCTGGAGACGGACCACGATCTCGCCCGAGCGCGTCGGACCGCCGGCAAGGGCTGCGGACGGCAGGGCCAGCCGGCGGCCGGCCCGGGGCGTCTCGATCCGCGACGACTGGAGCCGCTCGAGCCGCGCCTCGTGCTCGTGCATCTTGGCGAACTTGCGGTGACTCCGATAGCGCTGGACGAGCTCCTGCTCGCGCTCGATCGCCTGCGCCTGCGTCTCGGCTTCCTTGACGGAGCGAGCGTCGCGCTCGATCCGCTGACGGTGATAGGCGGCGTAGTCGCCGCGGAACGCGGTCAGGCGTCGATCGCGAAGCTCCCAGATTCGACCGACCACCGCGTCGAGGAAGGCACGGTCGTGGGAGGCGACGACCAGGGCTCCGTGCCGGCGACGGAGGTGCTCCTCGAGCCATTCCAGGGCGTCGAGGTCGAGGTGGTTGGTCGGCTCGTCGAGGAGGAGCAGCTCGGGATCGGCGATGACCAACCGGGCCAGGGCTGCGCGCGTCTGTTCGCCACCCGAGAGGTTCGCCGGCGTCTTCGACCACTCATCGACCGGGAACCCGAGACCGGACAGGGCCTCGTCCACCCGTTGGTCGAGCGTGTACCCGCCCAGCATCTCGAACCGATGCTGGAGATCCGCATACGTCCGATCCGTGACCCGATGCTCCGCCTCGAGCGTGGCCAGCTCGTCGGCCATCGCCAGCACGCTGGACGCCCCCAGTCGAACCGCCGAGCGGAGGTCCGGCGCGGCCATGAACGCGGCGTCGAAGTGGGCCTCCTGTCCGAGGAGCCCGATCGACAACCCCCGCTTCCGCGCGACGTGGCCGGCATCCGGCTCGTCCCGGCCGGCGATCAGGCGGAGGAGCGTGGTCTTGCCGGCGCCGTTCGGACCGACGAGGCCGATCCGGTCGCCCAGGGCGACGGCCGCGTCGATCCCGCCGAGGATCGTGAACGTCCCGATCTCACGGCGCACGCCCTCGAGGCGGACGAGGCTCACGGGCCGGCCGCCGATCGTGCGGCAGCGCGGCGGGTCGCGGCCGCGCGCCGGGTTGCCGCCGTTCGCCCGGCCGTCGTCCGCGAGGACGGCGTGCCGGGCCTGGGTGTCATCGCGCGGAGGATCGCCGCGCCCGCGGCTCGATCGGCCGCCGGGAGCCGCTGGCAGAACGAACAGAAGTGGGTGGACCGGATCCCGAGCACGATCCGCCGCACCGGGCGCCCGCAGCGGCGGCATGGCTCCCCTGTGCGCTGGTAGACGTCGAGGCGCTCCTGCATCTCGCCGTCGCCGTCGGGGGCGGTGTAGTCGTCGATCGAGCTCCCACGCCGCTCGACCGCCTCGGCGAGGACGGTGACGAGCTCCCGATACAACCGCCGCTCGTCCGGCGGCCGGAGCGATCGGGCGCTGCGAAGCGGGTGGAGCCTGGATCGCCACAGAGCCTCGTCGGCATAGATGTTCCCGACGCCGGCGAGGAACGCCTGGTCGACGAGCAGGGGCTTGAGCCGGGCCCGCCGGCCGCGGAGGCGGTCGCGGAAGCGACGCAGGGTGAATGCCGGGTCGAGCGGCTCGGGACCGACCTCGATGAACGGGTCGTCTTCGCCCAGGTACAGGCCGACGCGGCCGAACTTCCGGATGTCCCGGAAGCGCAGCTCGGTCCGGCCGCCGAGCTCGAGCACGAGCCGGACATAGGGGTCCTCGGGCGTCGCGTCGGGGACCACGAACAGCTGGCCGGTCATCTTGAGGTGGATCGTCAGCAACGCGCCGCCGGACAGCTCGACGACGAGCTGCTTTCCTCGACGCCCGACCGCCTCGATCGTCCTCCCGGTCACGCCGTCCGCGAACGACTCGGGCGTCCCCGTGCGCAACGTCCGCGGCCATGACACGCGGGCACCCACGATCACCGGCCGCGCGCCACCTTCGGGCAGGAGGCGGCGGCGCAGATCGCGCGCAACCGTTTCGACCTCGGGGAGCTCGGGCATGGCCGGACGATAGTGCAGGACGGGACCGGAGTCCCTAGCCGGGGATCGCGCCCGCGATCGGCTCGGGGGGTGCCTCGTCCGCCTCGGCGAGGGCAGCGTCCCGCCGAGAGACCGGTTTCATTCCTTCCCAGTCGTCGCCGACCTTGACGTCCACGGTCAGCGGCACGTCCAGCGGGAGGGCCGATTCCATCGTCTCGCGGAGGACCGGGATCAGCCGGTCCACCTCGTCGCGCGGCGCCTCGAGCAGCAGCTCGTCGTGGACCTGGAGCAGCAACCGGGACCGGAAGCCCTCCTCGCGGAGCCGCTTGTCGAGGCGGATCATCGCGATCTTCACGATGTCGGCGGCCGTTCCCTGGATGGGCATGTTGATCGCCATCCGCTCCCCCGCCGCTCGCAGCGACGGGTTGCGCGCCTCGAGCTCCGGGATGCGCCGCTTCCGCCCCAGGAGCGTCGCCACCTGGCCCTCACGCCGCGCCGTGTCCTTGATCGCCATCATGTAGTAGCTGATCCCGGAGTAGGCGGCGAAGTAGGAGTTGATGAACTCCTGGGCCTCCTGGCGGCTGATCCCGGCCCGGCTGGAGAGTCCGAAGTCGCTCATGCCGTAGGCGAGCCCGAAGTTCACCATCTTCGCCATCGACCGCTCGTCCGCGGTGACGTCGGCGGGCTCCTTGCGCAGGACGCGGGCCGCAGTCTGGCGATGGATGTCAGCCTCGCTCGCGAATGCGTCGCGGAGATGGACGTCGCCCGAGACGTGGGCGAGGATCCGGAGCTCGATCTGGCTGTAGTCGGCGGCGACGAGGGTCGTGTCCGGCGAGCCGGCCACGAAGGCGCGCCGGATTCGTCGGCCGAGCTCGGTCCGGATCGGAATGTTCTGGAGGTTCGGGTCGGAGCTCGACAACCGTCCGGTGGCGGCGACCGCCTGGTGGAAGGTCGTGTGCAAACGGCCGTCCGGGCCGAGCAGCGTCGGCAGCGCCTCGACGTAGGTCGATCGAAGCTTGGTGTAGATCCGCCACTCCAGGATCGGCCCGATCGCCGGGTGAACCCCGCGCAGCTCCTCGAGCACGCTCGCGTCGGTCGAGTAGCCGGTCTTCGTGCGGCGTCCCTTCGGGAGCCTGAGCTCCACGAACAGCACGTCGCCGAGCTGTTTGGGCGACCCGATCGTGAACTCGTGGCCGACGGCCTCGAAGATCTCGCGCTCGAGTCGTGCGATCTCCTGCGCGAACTCGGCATCCAGCGCGGCGAGGGCGTCCCGGTCGAGCGCGACCCCGGTCGCCTCCATCCGGGCCAGGATCGGGACGAGCGGCAGCTCGACCTCGGCGAGGAGGCGATCGACGGCGGATTCCGCGAGCGCCTGCTCGAGCGCGGCCCGCGTGGCCAGGGCCGAGAGTGCCTCGAGGCCCGCGGTCGCAGCCGGCGAGAGATTGGCGGCCGGTGGCGGGAGGACGAGGTCGAGCCGCTCGGCGACGACGTCGGCGATCTTCTGCGATCGGAGTGCGGCGTTCACGAGATACGCCGCGAGCTGCGTGTCGAAGGCGATCGACAGCGGCTCGGCTTCGGGCTGCTCGCCGAACCGCCAGGTCAGGAACGGCTTGACGTCATGACCGGCCAGCGGGACGCCCGACGCCTGGATGAGGCGCCACAGGCCAACGGCGGCTTCGGGTCCCTCGGCGGCCACGACCCGGCCCTCGGGCGAGGCCACCGCCAGCGCCTCCGGCGTGCCGGCAAGCGGTCGTGGGTCGTCGACCACGAGCGCCACGCCGAGCGCCGACTGCCTACGGAGCCATGGTTCGAGTGCGGCCACGCCGCCCGCGTCCACGACCTCGATCCGACCGGGATCCGCGATCGCCGCCGCCAGCGCGCCGCGAAGGTCACCCGCTGCCACCTCGACCGCCTGACCCGGCGCCGGTGCCGCGCCACGACCGTCGCCACTTGAGACGACGTCGAAATCGAGGGTCAGTGCGAGCTGGCCGCCGGCCGGTGCTCCCATCGACGATCCGGCGGCCGTCCTGCCCGGCACCTGGGCCGCCGGGAAGCCCCGAGCGGTCACGCTCCGGAGGGCCGAGGCACGCTCCGCCTCCGCTTCACCGGACAATGCCGGCAGGCGATCGATGAGCGTCCGGAACTCGTACTCGCGGAACAGCCGGACGACGGTCTCGCGGTCGTAGTCGCCGATCCGCGCCGCCTCGAGGTCGAAGGCGATCGGCAGGTCGCGCACGATCCGCGACAGCTCCCGCCCGAGGAACACCTGCTCACGGTGGTCGCGGAGCTTGTCCCGCAGCTTCTCGGGCGTGACGTCGTCGATCCGCTCGTAGACCGCATCGAGCGTGCCGAACTGGCCGATCAGCTTGGCCGCCGTCTTCTCCCCCACGCCCGGCACGCCCGGGATGTTGTCCGTGGGATCGCCCTTGAGCGCCTTGTAATCGATCATCTGGTCCGGTCGCAGGCCGAATCGCTCGTCGATCCGCGCCAGGTCGTACATCACCGTGTTCTCGACACCCGAGCGGGTCGTCATCAGGCGCGTTTTGTCGGTGACGAGCTGGAGCATGTCGAGGTCGACGGTGACGATCGTCGTCTCGAGATCGAGCGGCTCCGTCTGGCGCGTGATCGTCCCGATGACGTCGTCGGCCTCATAGCCCTGCATCTCGTAGACCGGGATCCGGAGGGCCTTGACGACCTCGCGGACCTTCGGAAACTGGTCGCGCAGGTCGTCCGGCATCTTCGTGCGCGTCGCCTTGTACTCCGCGTACTGCTCGTGGCGGAAGGTGGGCCCCGGCAGGTCGAACGACACCGCGATGTAGTCGGGCCGGAGGTCGGCCACCCCACGCAGGACGATGCTGCAGAAGCCGAACACGCCGTTGACGAGGTCGCCCTTCGAGGTCGTCAGAGGCGGCAGGGCGAAGAATCCGCGATAGACGAGGCCGTACCCGTCGAGCAGCATCAGCCGCTCCATCGGCACTCCTCGCGATCGTGGAACAGGGTCGTCATCCGGCACGACCCAGTGTACGCGGCGAGCTCCCGCGACCGGCCCGCCTCAGGCCGCACGAGGGCAACGACGGCCCACACGGGCCCGACGACGCGCGCTCACAGGATCCACACATCCCGGCGCGAGGATCGGCTCACGCCATCGATCGATGGCCTCAACATTGGAGGCACGACAACGTGACCGCAGTTCGCATCCTCGTCCTCGCCCTCGCGGCCCTCGCCGGTGGGCTCATCGGCTACCAGCTTGGGATCACCCAGGCCGTCGCCACCGCCGGCGGCACCGTCGTCTACGGTCACGGCTTCGGGTTCGGCTTCGGCGGGTTGTTCTTCCTGTTCCTGATCTTCGCGCTCCTGTTCGCGTTCCGGCCCGGTTGGGGCCGGGGCTACGGACCCCGAGGCGGCCCGGGCTGGCACGGACGCTGGCACGACGGCTTCGAGGAGTGGCATCGGCGGGCCCACGACGAGACCGATCGGCCCTCGTCCTCGACACCCGAACGCACCTGACGGACGGGACGAGGCAGCCGGGTCGTATCCTCGCCCGGCTGCCTCCCAACCCCGCCAGAGCGACAACCCATGAAGCGCATCCTCATCGTCGAGGACGACGCGCGAATTGCCGGCCTGATCCGGGACTACCTGGAACGGGCCGGCTATGACGTCCTGCGCGCCGCCGACGGTCGCGCGGCTCTCGTCACGGCCCGATCGGAGCGGCCGGACCTCGTCGTCCTCGACCTCGGCCTTCCGGGGCTGGACGGGATGGACGTCACCCGGGCGCTCCGCCGCGATTCGGAGGTCCCGATCGTGATGCTCACCGCGCGGACGGACGAGGTCGACCGGGTGGCCGGCCTCGAGCTCGGGGCCGATGACTACGTTCCCAAGCCCTTCAGCCCTCGCGAGCTCGTCGCCCGGATCCGGGCCGTCCTCCGGCGCACGGAGGGTCCTGAGCACCGGGTCGGGATCCTGCGCGCCGGCGAGCTCGAGATCGACCTCGATCGGCGGCGGGTCGCCGTCGGCGGCCGGGCGATCGGCGGCCTCACCGTGACCGAGTTCGACGTCCTGGCGACGCTCGCCCGCCAGCCGGGCCGCGTGTTCACGCGCGGCCAGCTCCTGGACGCGGTCCACGGGATCTCGGGGGAGGCCTACGAGCGCACCATCGACGGTCACGTGAAGAACCTGCGGCGGAAGCTCGGCGAGCCATCGGGCCGGCCGCGTCTGGTCGAGACCGTCCATGGAGTCGGCTATCGCCTGGCCGACGAGCCCATGCCGTGAGGCGACGCGGGCCATGGGGCCGGCGCCCGCCGTGGGTCGGAGGGCCAGCATGGGGGCGCGACGGCCGGATCGCATCGGATCCGTGGCACGCGTCGGGCGAGTGGCGCCGGCGGCCCGGACCCGGCGCGCTGGTTCGCCGGCTCGGCTGCCTCCTGTTCGCGATCGCGGCCTTCCTCGTCGGCAGCGTGACGATCGCCACCTGGCTTGTCGCGCGCCTCCTCGGCGGACCGGAGACCGAGGTCGATGCGATCCTCGTGCTCGGCGTCGGGCTGCTCCTCCTGGTCGTCGTCGGCACGGTCGGGTCGGTCCTCGCCTTCGGTCGACTGGCCCGCCCGGTCGCGGGGGTCATGGACGCCACGGAGCGACTGGCCGACGGCGACCTCGGCGCACGTGCCGCGGAGTCGGGACCGCCGCCGGTGCGGCGCCTCGCCGGTTCGTTCAACCGGATGGCGGAACGCCTGGCGGCAGCCGAGGACCGCCGACGAGCCCTGCTCGCCGACGTCAGCCACGAACTCCGGACGCCACTCACGGTGATCGGGGGCGGGTTGGAGGCGATCGCGGATGGCGTCCACCCGGCGGACGCCGCGCACCTCGATCCGCTCATCGAGGAGACGCGGGTTCTCGCCAGGCTCATCGAGGACCTGCGCACGCTCTCGCTCAGCGAGGCCGGGGCGCTGCAGCTCCGTCGCGAGGCGGTGGACGCGGCCGAGCTGATCGAGGAGACGGCCGCGGCCTTCGAGGCTGCCGCAGGTCGGGCGGGCCTCACCATCGACACCCGGCCGCAGGACACCACGCTCTCCCTCGACGCCGATCCGGTCCGGGTTCGCGAGATCCTCGGGAACCTGGTCACGAATGCGATCCGTCACACCCCTCCGGGTGGGCGGATCACGCTGTCGACGAACCGATCCGATGACGCCGCAGAGCTGGTGGTCGCGGATACCGGCGAGGGGATTCCGCGGGACGCCGTGGGGGCGATCTTCGATCGCTACCAGCGCTCGGATCGTGGCGAATCTGGGCTCGGCCTCGCGATCGCTCGGAGTCTCGTCGTCGCGCACGGCGGCTCGATCGTCGCGGAGAGTGCGGGCGCAGGAGCGGGGACCACGATCCGGGTCTGGTGGCCCGCCGCTTCGTGAGCTCGGGCGGTTCTCGGGCTCGTCAGGCGATGCGCCGGGCCGCCCAGCGGAGGGCGAAGAGCCCGAGTCCGACGAGGAGGACGGTCCCGGCCGTGATCGCGAGAACGATCGAGCCGTCGCGTGCGGCAACCGTGGGAGCCTCGGAACCGTCGTCGTCGGCCGCCGCCGTCAACCGGTCCGGCGAGCCGAATGCCGTTCCGGGTGAAGGCGTGTTCGAGCTGTCGACTCCGCCAGCCTCGATCGGGCCACCCTTCACATCCGTGTCGAACGTGCGATTGACCGACGCGGACGGCGTTGGCACCGCCGAGGCAGCGGGCACCGAACCGGCGGGCGCCGGCGCGGCCATCGACCCGGGAGCCCCGGACGGCGCCGCGGGCGGCGAGCCCTCGGCCGCCGGGTAGGTCATCAGGTTCCGCTCCGTCGCAGCGTCCCGTGCCGGCATCGCAGCCGAGCTGCCCAGGAACCCGGACGGCAGGGCGGCGACGAGGAGACCGGCCAGGCCGAGGGTGGTCAGACCGGCCGCCAGCGGTCGGGTGAACGCCCAGCCGGGTGAGCCGAACCGACGGACCAGTCCT
>DATBLH010000085.1:0-39621 GCA_036555445.1 Candidatus Limnocylindrales bacterium | reverse complement strand
TCCTCGGCTGGAAGCTCGGGATCCGCGAGCCGCACCTTCGCCAGCTCCAGGCCCCAGTCGCAGAACTCCGACCAGATCGCGTCGTAGAGCACCCGGGTCGCCTCCCCGAAGGCGTACTCGGCGAGCGCGCGATCGACGTCCGCCGTCGCCGCGGCGAGGCGCGACAGGATCCAGCGTTCCGCGGGTCCCAGCAGCGCCTTGCTGGGCAGGACTCGCTCGCTCGAGGCGGGGATCGTCGCCGGACGGGCACCGATGACGAATCGAGTGGCGTTCCACAACTTGTTGGCGAAGTTTCGCGCGTCCTCGAGCTTGGAGCGTCCGAAACGCTGGTCGATCCCGGGCGTCGACCGATGGATGAGCGCGAACCGAAGCGCGTCGGCACCGGTCTCGCCGATCGTCTCCAGGGGATCGACGGCATTGCCCTTCGTCTTCGACATCTTCTGGCCGTAGGGATCCCGGATCAGGCCCGACAGGTACACCGTGTGGAATGGCTCGGAGCCGGTGAGCCGGATGCCGAGCATCATCATCCGGGCGACCCAGAAGAACAGGATGTCGTACCCCGTCTCCATCACCGAAGTCGGGTGGAACCGGGCGTAGTCCGGGGTCGGGTCCGGCCAGCCAAGCGTCGAGAACGGCCAGAGCCCCGAGCTGAACCAGGTGTCGAAGATATCCGGGTCCTGGGTCAGGTCGGCCGCCGAACGGCCACATCCAGCACACGACGTCGGGCCGGCCTCCGCCTCGGACACGGTGACGTGTCCGTCCGGGCAGTACCAGGCCGGGATCCGATGGCCCCACCACAGCTGGCGCGACACGTTCCAGTCGCGGATGTTCGTGAGCCAGTGCTCCCACGTCTTCTGGAAGTGATCCGGCAGGATGCGCGTCCGACCGGAGCGGGTCGCCTCCAGTGCCGGCGGGGCGAGAGCGGTCGCACGGACGAACCACTGGGTCTTGAGTCGCGGCTCGATGACGTCGTTGCTGCGCTGGCATCGCCCGATCACCATCTCGTGGCTCTGCTCACCCGCCAGGTCGCCGCGGGTGGCGAGATCGGCCACGATCCGGCGCCGCGCCTCGAACCGATCGAGGCCGGCATACCCGGCGCCCTCGGCATTGACCGTGGCGTCGTCGGCGAGGACGGTGACGGAGGGCAGCCCGTGGCGCTGGCCGGTCGCATAGTCCTCGTGGTCGTGGGCCGGAGTGATCTTCACGGCGCCGGTGCCGAATGCGGGGTCGACCACCGCATCCGCGATGATCGGGACGTCGCGCTCGACGAACGGGATCCGGGCTCGGCGGCCCACCAGGGCGCGATACCGATCGTCGTCGGCGTGCACGGCCACGGCGGTGTCGCCGAGGATCGTCTCGGGCCGGGTCGTGGCCACCGTGATCGTCTCGTCCGGGCTCGGCCGGCCGGCTTCGTCCAGGAGGTGGTAGCGGACCAGCCACAACGTACCGGTCTCGGGTGTGGGTACCACCTCCAGGTCGCTCACGCTCGTCATGCACCCCGGACACCAGTTGATGAGCGCCTGGGCTCGATAGGCGAGGTCCTCGTCGTACAGCCGCTTGAATGCGGCACGAACGGCCTTCGAGCTGACCTCGTCCATGGTGAAGCGCAGGCGGCTCCAGTCGGCAGACGCGCCGACCCGTCGCTGCTGGGCCAGGATCACCTTCCTGGTGTCCTCCACGAACGCCCGGATTCCCTCCAGGTAGCGTTCCCGGCCCAGCGACTGCCGCGTCTCGCCCCGCTCGGCGATGATCCGGTCGTACACGACCTGGGCAGCGATCGACGCGTGATCGAGCCCCGGCAGGAACAGGGTTGGGTGGCCGGTCATCCGCGCGTGCCGGATCATCAGGTCCTCGACGGCGGTCCGCTGGGCATGACCCAGGTGGAGGCTGCCGGTGACGTTGGGCGGGGGCTGGATGACCACGAACGGCGGAAGGCCCGGGTCGGCCGTCGAGCCTCGTCCGTCCGGCGCGAACACGTCGGCCGCGAGCCAGCGCTCGTAGATCGCCGCTTCCACATCCGCGGGCCGGTAGGCCTTGGGCAGATCCGCGCCGCCTGCGCTCCCGCTCCCGTCGGTCCCAACCATTCGTCCCGTCTCCGTCGCCTGAATCAAGCGCCCCGCTCGTCCAGCGGACGAACGGGGTCGTGGTACCACCTGCTGGTTCGAGGCCCTGCGCCGGCCGGTCATCCCGTGGGCGATCCTCGAGGCCTCCTCATCGGGCGTTATCGGGCCCACCCGCCTGGCTCGCGAGCGACGTTCACGCCTTCGCACCCGCACGGCTCGCACCGTCCCGCGCTCGCTCCTGGGCCGTCGAGGCGCTACTCCTCTCGGTCAGCGCCGTGAAGCGCGGAGTGTAGCACTGGCCACCGTGCGGCCCGCTGTCAGGTGAACAGTGCCGAGCCCGCCCTGCCGAGGGCCTGCACACCGCGGAGGTCCGAGTCGTCGAGGGGCAGGATCGCGCGGACCTGCCCATCGAAGACCTGTTCGATCTCGTCGAGGTAGCCCGCCTGCATGTCGATCCGGTTGCGGACGAACTCGGGTGCGGCCTCGTGACCTCGTCGATCGCCTCGACGTGGCCCGGGGGAAACCGTGATTCATGATTCGCCGGGCACCCGGACGGTGGCCTAGCTAGGCGCTTTCGGCGCGCTCCGCCAGCCACTCCTCGTAGTTCGTCTCGTCGACACCCTGGTCGACGTCCGTCTTCGTCAGCAGGAGCGGCAGTCGGCCTTCGCGGATCGTCTCTTCGGTGATGATGCACTTGCGGATCTCGGTCCGCTCCGGGATGTCGTACATCACCTCGAGCAGCGCTTCCTCGACGATCGAGCGCAGCGCCCGGGCTCCGGTCTTTCTGTCGAGCGCGACGTCCGCCGCGGCCCGGAGCGCGCCTTCCGTGAACACGAGCTCCACCTTGTCCAGGGACAGGAACTTCTGGAACTGGCGGGTGACCGCGTTCTTGGGCTCGGTGAGGACGCGCACGAGGTCCTCGGCGGTCAGCGCGGTCAGCGTGACGATGACCGGCAGCCGTCCGATGAACTCGGGGATCAGCCCGAACTTCAGCAGATCCTCGGGCATCAGTCGCTCCAGGATCTTGCCCCGCTCGGACTTGCCGACGCCGGAATCCGAGCCGAACCCGATCGACCGCTTCCCGACCCGCTCCTCGACGATCTTCTCGAGCCCGTCGAACGCCCCGCCGCAGATGAACAGGATGTTCGTGGTGTCGATCTGGATGAAGTCCTGGTGCGGGTGCTTGCGCCCTCCCTGGGGCGGCACATTGGCGACGGTCCCCTCGAGGATCTTGAGCAGTGCCTGCTGAACACCCTCCCCGGAGACGTCCCGCGTGATCGACGGGTTGTCTGCCTTGCGCGCGATCTTGTCGATCTCGTCGATGTAGATGATGCCGCGCTGCGCCCGGGCGACGTCAAAGTCGGCCGACTGGATCAGCCGCAGCAGGATGTTCTCCACGTCCTCGCCGACATAGCCGGCCTCGGTGAGCGAGGTCGCGTCGGCAATGCAGAACGGGACGTCCAGGACACGCGCGAGGGTCTGGGCGAGAAGGGTCTTTCCGGAGCCCGTCGGGCCGACCAGCAGGACGTTCGACTTCTGGAGTTCGACCTCGTCGACCGCGTGACCGGCGTTGACCCGCTTGTAGTGGTTGTAGACCGCGACCGAGAGGACCTTCTTGGCCCGCTCCTGGCTGATCACGTATTGGTCGAGCGCGAACTTGATCTGACGCGGGTTGGGGAGCTTGGCCGCAGCCGGCTTGGTCTTCGGCTGCTCCAGCATCTCCTCTTCGATGATTTCTTGGCACAGGTTGATGCACTCATCGCAGATATAGACACCCTGGCCGGCGATGAGCTTCCGGACCTGCTCCTGGCTCTTCCCGCAGAAGGAGCAGCGGTACGGGACCTTGGGTCCTTTGGAGCTGCTGGTCGTGGTCACGCGCTGGTCGTCCTGTCCCGCCTCGGGCGGCTATTCCTTGGCCTTCTTCGCAGCGGCCAGTTGGACCGCCCCCGCCGCCGAGCCTTCACCGCCCGCAAGCCCCGCGTCGTGGGCCTGGGCGATCAGGGAATCTCCCGGCAGCGAATAGACCGCATCGATGATGCCATAGTCCTTCGCCTGTTCGGGAGCCATGAAGTAGTCCCGGTCGGTGTCCTTGATCACCTTGTCCAGGGGCTGATTCGTGTGCCGCGCGAGGATCTCGTGGTTTACGCGCACCAGGTGCTCCCATTCCCGCATCTGGATCACCGCGTCGGGCGCGTTCCCGCGGAAGCCGCCGGAGCCCTGGTGGATCATGATCCGGCTGTTCGGCAACGCGTACCGCTTGCCATTCGCGCCGGCGGCGAGGAGGACGGCCGCCATCGATGCTGCCATCCCGATGCAGATCGTGCTCACCGGGGCGCGGAGGTACTGCATCGTGTCGTAGATCGCGAGACCCGAGGTCACCTGCCCACCGGGCGAGTTGATGTACAGCGAGATGTCCTTCTCCGGGTCCTCGGACTCGAGGAACAGGAGCTGGGCGATCACGAGGTTGGCGAGGTGATCCTCGATCGCGTCGCCGAGGAAGATGATCCGCTCCCGCAGCAGCCTGGAGTAGATGTCGTAGGCGCGCTCTCCTCGACTGGAGGATTCGATGACCATCGGTACGAGCATGCTGTTCTCCTGGGCTGGGACGGCGGGTCAGGCGCTTGCCGGCTCGGCGGTCATGGCCGGCTGGGATGAATCGTCATCGGCATCGATTCCCGCGTCGGCGGCGGCGGCGTGCTCCGAGATCGGGGCTGCGTCGTCGTCGGCATGGGGCAGTGCCGGGTGTTCGGGGTGGGCGGCCAGCCAGTCGTCGACGAGTCGCTCCACGGTCCGCGTTCGGCGAAGCGTGCTGCGGATGAAGTTGCGGCCGCGCTCGGACTCGAAATAGCCGACCAGCTTCCGGTCGCGGGCATAGCGCTCGCGTGACCGGGCGACCTCGGCGTCGACGTCCGCCTCCGGGACCTCGATTCCCTCGGCCTCGGCAATCCGGGACAGGACGAGCAGTACCTTGACGCGCTTCTCGGCCGACGGCCTGAAATCGGCGTGCAGGTCGGCGTCGGTCTTGTCGACGGCCTTCAGGTAGGCCTGCTCGGTGATCCCCTGTCGGGCGAGCGAGGCGCGGAACTCGTCGTGCATCACCTCGACCTCCTGCTCGACGAGGACGTCCGGCAGCTCGAGCGTCGCGTTGGCCATCGCGTACTCGATGATCCGGTCGGCAAAGCCGTGACGGGCGCGATCGAGGGCATTCCGTCCGAGCCGGCTTCGGATCTCCTCGCGCAGGGTCGCCAGGTCCGCGTAGTCCCCGAGACCGGCCGCAAACCCGTCGTTGGCCTCCGGCAGGATCTTCTCGCGGAGCTCCTTGAGCTCGACCTCGAAGTGGGCTTCCTTGCCGGCCAGGCTCTCCTCGCCGTAGTCGTCGGGAAAGGTGATATCGAACTCGGTCCGGCCACCGATCTCGAGCCCCTCGACGTGCGCCTCGAAGCCGGGAATGAGACGGTCCTCGCCCAGGATCAGCGGCATCCTGTCGTTGGTCCCGCCCTCGAACGGCTCGCCGTCGCGGGTGCCGGTGAAGCCGATCACGGCGAAGTCGCCGGTCTTCGCAGCCCGGCCCTCGACCGGGGCGAGCGTCGCGTTCTGGTCGCGCAGCTCATCGATCACCTGGTCCACCCGGGCGTCATCGATGGTCTCGATCTCGGGGCTGAAGTTGAAGTTCCGGTAGTCGCCCAGCTCGACGTCGGGCCGGACGGGCACCGTCGCCTTGAAGATCAGCGGCTTCCCTTCCTCGGCCTGGACCACCTCCACGTTGGCGTTGGCAAGGGGCAGGATCTCCTTCTCGACCAACGCCTCGCGATAGGCGTCCTGCACGAGGTGATCGACTGCTTCGTCGAGGATCGTGCCCGGGCCGAGGACCCGCTCGAGCATCGGCCGCGGCGCCTTGCCGGGGCGGAAGCCGGGGACGCGGGTGCGCCGGGACAGGCGGCCCACGGCGTCGCGGACGGCTCGATCCAGCCGTTCGGGTGGCAGCTCGACCTCGAGCACGACCGAGCTCCGGGGAGCGGGAGTGGCGGTGACGGTCATCGCGGTCGAGTATAGGGTGGGGTCCCGTCGGTGGCCGCCGGACGGTCCTGGGTCAGGCGGGAGCTCCGTCCCGGACGTAGACCACGGCGAGCGCTGCCTGGGTCGCGTACTGCCCACCGGATTGGAAGAGGATGTTGCCCGCGGTCCCCGTCTGGCGCATCGGCATCAGCGTCGTGGATGCGATCCGCCAGCCGTGCTCGGCCTCGGCCGCAGCGTCGGCGGCCGCGACCTCGAACAGGACGTCGGGATCCAGCGCGTAGCCGCGATCGTCGGACACGAAGACCACGAACTTCTGGTTCGGTCCGGCCTGGTGCTCTCGCCGCTCCACGACCCGTCCCTCCTGCTCGCGTGGTTGGTGGGCGAGAGGAGACTCGAACTCCTATGCCACTTTCGCGGCACCGGCTCCTAAGGCCGGCGCGTCTGCCATTCCGCCACTCGCCCGGCCGTAGTCTCGCATGGTCGATGGGGACACCTGGCACTCCAGATGCGACACGCAAGCCGAGCCAGCCCGACCCGGCTCCGGTGCGTCGGTCAGATCCACCATCGCATGACATGCCGAGGGACCGGCATGGTAGCGTCCACCGCGGATGACGTTCGGTGTCCAGGTCCTCCTCCGGCCCGTTCTGAGCCCCGTCCCGCCGCTCGCGGGCAACGGGGTGAGGCTGTTCCTCACCAGCGCGGTGGTCCTGTTCGTGGAACTGCTGCTGATCCGCTGGATCCCTGCCAACGTCCGCTACATCGGCTTCTTCTCGAACTTCGTCCTCATCGGCAGCTTCCTCGGAATCGGGCTGGGCATCCTCGCCGGACGTCACGCGAACAGAGCGGCCACGGCACCGCTGGCACTGCCCATGCTCCTGGTCGTGCTGCTCGTCATCACCGCCGAGCTGAACGTTCAGATCCGGTCAGAGACAAACGTATTCTTCGGCCTGGCCGAGAGCCGGGCGGCAGATGTCAACTACCTCGTTCTGCCGCTGATGTTCGTGCTCACCGTGGCGACGATGGCGTTCCTCGCGCTGCCCCTGGGCCCACTTCTTCGCAGCATGCCGCCGCTCCAGGCGTACGCCATCGACATCGCGGGCTCGATGGCCGGGATCGCCGGCTTCACCGTCCTGTCGGCGGCCGGAACCGACCCGACCCTCTGGTTCGCGGTCGTCGCCGTCCTGGTCGGCCTCCTGGCCCTCGGGTCGGGGGTGACGCGTCTGACCGCCCTGAGCTGGGCGTCGGCGGTCGTCGCGGTCCTCCTGGCCGTGGCTCAGATGCGGAGTGGTGACATCTGGTCACCGTACTACCGCATCTCGACGTACACCGGTGACTGCGGGCTGCTGAACATCAACGTGAACGGCATCCCTCATCAGGCGATCCGACCGATCGAGCATCCGTCGTGCGCCATGCCACGGATCTACGGCCAGGTCTACTCGTGGTTCCCGGATCGCACCTTCGCGCGGGTCCTCGTGATCGGGGCCGGGAGCGGGTCCGACGTCGCCCTTGCCCTCGCCCGCGGGGCCGAGCACGTGGACGCCGTGGAGATCGACCCCAGGATCCAGGCGATCGGCGCCGAGAGAAACCCGGACCGGCCCTACTCGAGCGACAAGGTCAACGTCACCGTCACCGACGGCCGGGCGTTCCTGCGCAATTCGACCGATCGCTA
Source organism: Candidatus Limnocylindrales bacterium (assembly GCA_036555445.1). Taxonomy (GTDB): domain Bacteria; phylum Chloroflexota; class Limnocylindria; order Limnocylindrales; family CSP1-4; genus DATBLH01. The sequence continues at coordinate 31,872 of DATBLH010000085.1, read as the reverse complement.
CGACCTCGTCGTGTTCGCGCTGCCGGATTCCCTCACGCTGGTCAGCACCTCCGCCAGCCTGCGGCTGGAGTCCTTCCTGTTCACGAACGAGGCGTTCGCGAGCGTCCGCGATCACCTCGCGCCCGACGGCATCTTCCTGCTCTACAACAACTACCGGCAGCCCTGGCTGGTGGCCAAGCTGGACGCGATGCTGACCGAGACCTTCGGCGTGCAGCCGCTTCTGCGGAATACCCGCAACTCCCAGGCCGTGTTCGCCACCGGGCCGGCCATCGCCGATCTGGCCGGCGGCGCGCCACCCGGCGACCGCACCGATCCGGTTCCCAGGGTTGGTACGCAGAGCCTCGTGGCCGCGACCGATGACTGGCCGTTTCTGTACCTGCGGCGACCCTCGATTGCGGCGTTCTATGCCGCAACCCTGGCGTTCATCCTGGGCTTCGCCCTCCTGGCCGTCCTGGCCGTTGCCCGGTCCACCGCCACGCCGATCCGGCGATTCAGCCCGCACTTCTTCGTGCTTGGGGCTGCCTTCCTGCTGTTGGAGACGAAGAGCCTGGCCAGCTTCAGCCTGCTGTTCGGCACGACCTGGATCGTCAACTCGCTGACCTTCTTCGCCATCCTCGCGAGCGTCCTGCTGGCGATCTTCATCAACTGGCGCTACCCGATCCGGCGCCCCGCGCTCGCGTATGGGGCACTCCTGATCTCCCTCCTCGTCGCGTTCCTGCTGCCGCCCGAGTCGCTGCTCATCGACCCGCCGGCGCTGCGCTACGTCATCGCGTCGGTCGTCGCGTTCGCGCCGGTATTCCTCGCCAACATCATCTTCACGAGCTCATTCAGAGACACGGCGACGGCCGACATGGCGTTCGCCAGCAACCTTCTGGGCGCCGTCGCCGGCGGCACGCTGGAATACCTTGCGCTGATCACGGGCTACCAAGTTCTGCTCCTGGTCGTCGCGCTCCTGTACGCCGCGGCCTATCTCCTGGCAACGCGTGTCCGGCTCCTCGCCGATGCAGACCTCCAGCCGGTGGGGGCGCCACCACAACAGGCGATCGCTACCAGCGACAGCTGACGTCCGCGACCGCGGTCGCGTCCCCGCGGCGGTGCCTCAGCGGACCAGCCGGCCGCAGGGCAGTGCAAGGGTCCACTCGTCGGTTGCCGGGCGGGGAGAGATTGGCACCCTGACCCGATCGGTGCCGGGCCCGCACCTCGCCGCGCTGGCCTCGAGCTCCGCGGGCACATCAGGGCCGCCCGAGGCACGAGCTTCGAGCCGGAAGGAGCGCACGAAGCCGACCGCCAGCAGGACGCCGACCGCGGGCAGCAGGACGAGGGCGAGGTTTCCTCTCAATGGACCGGCCCCTCGCCTGGCCGCCAGGTTGCGCGCGGGGAGCGTCGAGCCGATGACCAGCGCGGCGACCCAGAGTGTCGTCGGGATATAGGCGTAGCGTGGGTTGAGGGCGCGATTGAACACGACCGACGTCGCAAACACGAGCAGGCCGACCACGACAAGGGTCGCAACGGCGCCGAGTCCCGGTACGACCGAGCGCCAGTTGCTACCGGCCGCCCAGATGGCGAGGGGGGCGACCGCCATGAGGCCCGCCGGGATCGCCCAGCCAGGCGGCGTCCGCAGATTCCCGAAGAACCCGTTGCCGACGACCAGGCCCTGGAGTCCGCCCACGACGTCCGCCGGCCCGAGCGGGACCGGCCCAGCCGGCTGGCGGGGCGCCCCGAGATACGTCGCGACCTGGACGATGGCCACGACCGTCGCGACCGCGAGCACCGCCCGGGCGCCCGGCCGGCCTCGGGCGACGCTTGGGATGGCGAGGACGGCAAGGACGGGTGCGAGGGCCGACGACAGGCCGGCGAATGCAACGAGGCCGACGTCGAAGCCGTCGAACCGACCATCGACCCATGCGCCGACGAGGATGATCACGGCGGCCGCAAGCAGGACCCAGTGGGCGTTGGCCAGGTTGCCGAGAACCTCCCGGCCGGCCTGCCAGACAAGACCAAGGCCCGCCGCGCCAACGAACCCTGCGAGAGCCGAACCTGTGGCAACACCGACTGCCCGGGCGGCCAGCGCGCTTGCGGCAGCCGCCGCCATGGCGGCCAGCAACGTGACCGCCAACGACGCCTGCGCCGGAGGTCCGAGCGCCGCGATCCACGCACCAAGCCGGGGCACGAGATGGAGGTATCCGGCGTAGGGCGTCGTCAGGCAATCGAAGAGAGAGCGCCGATAGGCACAGTCGAGGAAGATCGCGCCGTCCTCGGCCCAGATCGTCTGAACCTTGGGGACCCCGGCCTGGCGGAACAGGGCGGCCATGAAGACCAGGGCCGCGGCCGTCGCCACCGCCGCGATGAGTCGGCGATCCAGTGGGGAACGGCCGCCCGTCGACGCGCGAGATCCGCCGTCGTCGCGAACCGGCTCCGGATCGCCAGGCTCACGCACTTCGACAGATGCCGCCACGTTCATTGGCTGGGATTCGTGGGCTGGTCGAGCGCCCTGCGCTCTAGCGGGGCTTCTCGGGGGGCGCCTCGTGACGCTGACGGACTCGACTCAATTGTTCCCGAAACGTCGCGGAGTCGGCGTCGAACAGCCGCTGGGCGAGCTCCTTCCCAGCTCGAGAGGCGGCCGGCTTCGCGAGGCTCGCGAGGAGCAGCGCCGTCACCGCGCCGAGGTCCCGGTTCTTGCGCTCTTCGGCGTGCTCGTCGAGATACTTCGCGAACTCGCGCTCCAGGGTCCCGCGGATCTTTTCGCCGTCGTCGCCCATCTTGCGGAGCGTCTTCTCGACCTCATCGGGAAGCATCGACTTCGGCATGTCGGCCTGTGGCCCCTGGATGGTCCGCCGGATCCGTCGCAGGAGACGGCCCGGGCCCCCGCCCAGCAGGAATACCGCCCCGGCCGCGACGCCGAGCGTCTTCGCCGGCTCGCGTCGAACCCGGGCTGGAACGTCCACCGCAGCCCGACCGGAGGCCTCGAGGCGCTGGAGCTCGCCGTCGAACTCTGCGCGAGCCGCTAGGACCGCCGCCCGAGCGGCGCTCGATTGCGCACCCACTCGATGGTCTCCTTCGTGGTTTCGATCGTCTCAGACGGCCAGAACCGCGCCTTGAGCGCATCCGTGTCGATGCCGCGTCGTGAGATCGTGACGCCCATCAGGGCCGGCCAGGCGATCAGGGCCACCGTCACGCCGACCGCCGCACCAACGCGCGGACCGAATGCGATCGCGGTGAAGGCGCCGAGGACCGCCCCGGCGATCGCCCCGCCGATGAGGCCGGCCACGGCACCCGAGCCGCCCCCGGATCGGAGGCCCAACAGCAGGCCCAGCACGCCGAGCACCGCCGCGCCGACGATCACGCCGGTCGCCAACGGGCGAACCCCCGCTTCGATGCCTGGGAGCAGCGCATCGCCGACCCGTGACCAGGCCTGGTTGCTGAGGTCGAGACCGAGCACGATCCCGACGACGACGCCGAGCACCACGGCGAGCAACAGATTGCCGAGGATCGCGCTGCCGCGGACGCCGAGGGCCGCCACGACACACGCGATGGCGACCGCGGTGAGGAGCAGTGGGCCGTGGAGGACCCCCCAACCGATCGACCCGAACAGCCACTCACCCACGAACAGCGAGAGCCCGACCGGGACGATGATCCCGGCCAGCATGACCGCGGCGATCGCGACCCCGGCCAGGATCGCAACGCCTTTGATCTCGTCCATGATGTCGCCAAGCTCGGCACGGGCAAGGTCTCGATGCGCCGAGAACAGCTTCTTGGCCGCGGTGCGCGTCCGACCCAGCTGGCCACCCAGCCCGGCGGCGTCGGCCGCCGGATCCGCGTCGTGAGGCGCGGCCGCAGCCCCAGCCGGCGGCGGCGGGCTCGTCGGGGACGCGGTCGTGTCCGGTTGCGGATCGTCCAGGGGTCGGGCTCCAGAGGCTGTTGGGCCGGGGAAGCCCGATGATACCAGCGGCACCTCCCCGCCCGGTCGACCCGGGTCCGCGACGATCAGGCCGCGAGGCTCAGGCGGCGAGTCCGAATGCTCGGAGCCCGAGGCGATCCGCGGCGTCGAAGAAGCCATACGTCCGGCGGAACGCGGGATCCGTGGGTGACGACGGGCGGCCGGTCGCGGCCATCCACAGCTGGCGCTCCAGCTCGGAGATCCGTTCCGAGAGCTCCGCCGGGCCGCGGGGAGTCGGGATGTCGGCGTACGACCGCCGCCCCGCCGGGAAGCGGACCGCGGCCTCCGGGATCCGCGGGATCACAGCCAGCACGAGTCGCGCATGGGCGAGGGCGGCGAGGTCCCATGAGGCGGCGATCCGGATGGTTCGCGACCCACGAGCCGACTTGCCGCCGACACGATGCTCGACGATCGACTCGGCCACCGCGGCGCGTCGCTCGGCGTCGTTCTGCGGCGGATCGACGCGGATCGCTGCGACCCGCGCGATGAGATAGCGCAACTCGTCGGCGCCGGCGGCTTCGGAACGGAGCCAGCCCACGAACCCGGATTGGACGTCCTCGAGATGCGGCAGGGTCTGCTCCGTGAGATAGCTCACGCCGCCATCCGGAAGCCCGCCCTCCCCCGCGACGAAGTCGAGCAGCTCGCGCGTGCGTCGGATGAGCACGAGCAGGCGGTCGAACTCGGGGAAGCCGCTCGGTTCGATTGTCTGACCGGTGTTCGCCATCGATCCCGTCCTCGTCACGGGCCCGCGCCGCGTCCGGCGTGGAGCCACGAGCCCTGAGCATCGGTCGGCGACGGGCGCTCGCGCACCGGCCGATGGTCGTCCGTCCCGGCCCCGATGGTACCGGGCCTGGGTTGCGTTACGCTCACCCCGTGGCCGATCCCCTTCGGAATCGCAGGCGCCCGGATACGCCCGATAGCGCTCCCGGGGAGGACTCGGCGTCCGCGCCGACAACCAGAGGGTTGCTCACGGCGGAGCTCCTCAGCGTGGGGTCGGAGCTCCTGGTCGGCGAGACCGTGGATACGAACGCGGGTCAGCTCGCCCGGTCGCTCACCGACAGTGGCGTGGACGTCCGACGCATCACGGCGGTCCCGGACGAGCTGACCGTGGTCACCGAAGCGTTCGCCGCCGCGGTCGCGTCGTGTGACCTGGTCGTCTCCACGGGGGGGCTCGGCCCCACGCCCGACGATCTCACGCGCGAAGCGATCGCGGCCCTGTGTGGCGAGACGCCCGCGGTCGACGCCGGGCTGGAGGGATGGCTTCGCGACCTGTGGCGTCGGCGCGAGATGCCGTTCCCCGAGGTCAACCTCAAGCAGGCCTGGCTCATCCCGTCGGCCTCGCCGCTCGCGAATCCCAACGGGACGGCGCCCGGGTGGTTCGTCGAGCGGGGCGACGGCCGGGTCGTCGTGGCTCTCCCGGGGCCACCCCGCGAGATGCGCCCGATGTGGTCCCAGGAGGTGGTTCCACGCCTTCGCAGCCGACTCGGGCGACCGACGGTGGCGACGACCCTCCGCCTCACCGGGATCGGCGAGTCGATGGTCGCCGACCGGCTGGGGAGCCTTCTCCGTCGAGACGCCAACCCGCTCGTGGCCACCTATGCGCGTGCCGAGGCCGTCGACATCCGGATCTCGGCCGTCGACCAGGACGGACGGCTCGCGAGTGAACTCGTTGCCGAAGCCGAGGCTGCCGTCCTGGCCGAGCTGGGAGAGCACGTCTGGGCACGAGGTGCCCATTCCTGGGGGGACGCACTGGGCTCCGAGCTCGAACGGCTCGGCTGGACCCTGTCCGTGGTCGAGATCGGTACCGGCATCGCCGTCGGTCGGCTGCTCGGCGATCGAGCCTGGCTTCGCCTCGACGAATCGCTCCACCCCCAAGCCCCAGCCGCGATCGAGCACGACGACCGGGACGGACTCATCGCCTACGCCCGACGGGCTCGGGAGGTTGGCGGCAGCGATGTCGGGCTTGCCGTCCGCGCCCGACCGCGACGCGGCGACACCGCCGTGAGCATCGCCATCAGCAGCCAACACGGCGACCATCGCGAACGCCGACTCGTGTTCCTCGACGGCGAGCTCGGACGATCCCGGTCCGCGATCGCGGCTGCCGATGTACTGCTCCGCCGGCTGCGGTCGATCGGCGGTCCGGCAACGGAGCCGGACCCGGTTCACACTGATCGAGACCAGCCGACGGAGACGCCCGCCGGCGATGAGGCCACGCTCGAGGTGCGCAGATGAGCGACGTCCCGGTCACAGGCGCCGAGCTGGAGGGAATCGAGCTCCTCCGCGACCTGCCCATGGCGGAGCTGGACGCCCTCGCGGCCGTCGCGACGCGAAGGGCGCTGGCCGATGGCGCGGTCCTGTTCGAACAGGGTGACCCGGCACAGACCCTCTATGTCGTCCTCCGCGGCGGACTCGTTCTTCGCGCCGGCGGGAACGGTCCGTCCGTGATCGTGGAGACGGTGGAGCCCGGCGAGGTCGTCGGCTGGGGTGCGATGCGGACGGCGGCCACCACGCTGTCCACGGCACGGGCGGTGGGATCGACGACCGTGGTGGCGATCCCGGTCGAGCCGCTGATCGAGCTCGCGTCCGGTGGCTCGAGTCGGTCCCGGGAGCTCCTGCAGCGGCTGATCGGCCTGGCGGCGGCACAGCTCGAGGCCAGCCGGCAACAGCTGCTCCGGGCCGGTCGGGAGGGCGTGATCACCGCCGGCTGACCGCCGAGCCAGCCCGGCTGGCGCCCGGGTTCGTCAGCGCCGCGAGGCCCGAGCCAGTCCCTCGACGTCGAGGACGACGATCGCGTCCCGCTCGAGGCGCAGCAGCCCGTCGCTCGCATAAAGCCCGAGCAGCTTGTTCACGCTCTGCCGCGTGCAGCCGACCATGGCTGCCAGGTTGCCCTGGGTGAGACGCGCATCCAGCCGGATCGACCCGTCGGGCTGGCGGCTTCCCGCCTCGCGTGCCATCCGGGCCAGCCGCGAGGCGAGGCGGCCGGCGATATCGAGGAAGTGCAGCTCTTCGACGTGCGTCGTGAGTCGCCGAAGCTCGCGGGCCAGTGCCTCGAGGAACGCGTCCCGGATCCCGGCCTCCGCCGCGATCAGGTCGAGGAACCGGTGCCGGGACAGCACGGCGGTTTCGGTCGCCTCGAGCGCGGCCGCGGATGCGGATCGCGGGGCGCCGTCGAGCAGCGCCAGCTCGCCGAAGAAGTCGCCGGGCCGAAGGGTTGCCAGGATCGCTTCGTCGCCGCTGTCCGCGGGCAGGGCGATCTTGACCAGCCCGCTGAGGACGATGAACAGGGCGTCACCCGGGTCGCCCTGGTGGAAGATGACCTCACCGCGCCGGAATCGCCGGAGGCGGGTTTCCCGGGCCAGGGATTCGAGGCTCTCCGGATCGGCTCCCGCGAACAACGGGATGGCGGCCAACGCCTCGGACAACGGCCGGGCCTCGATCATCGCATCATCGTAGGCCTGCACGGCGTGGCATGCATCGAGGGGCTGTCGGCTGCCCGACAGCCCACGCGTCCGCTCCGAGGTGGACGAGCCGATGCGTTACGCCCACGCTCTTCAGCATGCCCTGGTCCCTCGAGGCCAATCGATGCGGCTGACCGTCATCGGCTGCGGGACCGCGGCCACGAATCCCGTCACGCCCGCATCGGGTCTCCTGCTCACGAGCGGCGCAACGGAGCTGCTGCTCGACTGCGGTCCCGGCGTGATCTCCCGCCTGGGGACACACGTGAATCCCACGCGTCTGTCGGCTATCGTGGTGAGCCATCTCCACTTCGACCACTACCTCGATCTGGTCGCTCTTCGCTACCTTCTCCCGTGGCGCGGCCGGCGCTCGAATCGGCCGATCGTGTACCTGCCACCTGGTGGCCTTGCCCATCTGGTCGCCCTCGAGGTCGCGATGAGCGAGCGGGCCGGCTTCTTTGCCGCCGCCCTGGACGTCGTCGAATACGACCCGGACCAGTCGATCCACCTGCACGACGAGCTCGCGGTGTCGTTCTCGCCCTCACAGCACTACGTCCCATCGTGGAGCGTCGCGATCGAAGGCCCACGCGGGGAACGTGTCGTGTACACGGGTGACACGGGGCCCACCGAGGCACTCGTTGACTTGAGCCGAGGCGCCGACCTGGCGATTGTCGAGGCGTCCCTGGCGGCCGCGGACGAAGACGATCCGGTTCGCGGCCACCTGACGGTGGACGAGGCGATCGGCATCGTCGAGCGAAGCGGGGCTCGGGGCGGCTTGATCGTCCATTACCCGTGGGAACGTCGGGCGCAGATCGCGGCCCGCGCGGCACGGGCCCGAGCCCTGGTCCGCGTCGCCGTCCCCGACCTGGTGATCGACATCGCCTCCGGAACTGCCGGAGGTGTGACGCTGGGCGCCGCCGGCTAACCGCTAGAGGCTCGGCGTCGACCCGGTCACCATCAGCTCGTCCGCCCGTTGGCGGAACCCGGCCGCCTGCTCGGCATCGTCCGCGAGATCCGCCGCCTGGCGCAGGGAGATGGCTGCCTCATCGATGGCACCCACGGCGAGCGCGGCGTCCGACGCAGCGACCAGGTGCGGGATGGCACGCTGATGCTGGCCGGCGGCGATCCGATGCCGGGCGAGGAGGGTCGGCGACGCCCAGCGGTCTCGTTCCAGGATCTCCGCCAACCGAGCGTGGAGCTCACGCCGACGGGTGGACAGCATCCCGGCATAGGCGGCATCCCGGATCAGGACGTGGCCGAAGCGCCACGTCCGGCGGGCGTCGACGGGGACCACCAGCGCGGCGCGCGCCAGGCGATCGAGCGCCACGTGCACCGGACGCCCACCAAGGAGCTCGGCCACGACGTCATCGGCGAACGTGTCGCCCACGACCGAGGCCACGCCGAGCGCCTCGCGGGCGTCACTCGTGAGCGCGTCGATGCGCGCGCCGAGGACCGCACGCAGGCTGACCGGGACGGCGTGGGCTTCGGGTCGCTCCAGGAGCTCGAGCTGGCCATCGCGAAGCGCAAGCGCCCCGTCGTCGAGGAGCGCGCGCACCGTCTCGGCCACGAACAGTGGGTTGCCGGCAGTCCGACCGTGGACGAGCCGGGCGTCGCCGGCTGCGAGGGCGGCACCGGCAACATCCGCTGCGAGGAGAGCCGTTTCGTCCGCCGCCAGGCCACCGAGGTCCAGCCAGTCGAGGCCGTTCGTGTCGATCCAGGGCGGAAGCGGTCCTGGGCGCGTCGTGGCCAGGACGAGGAGTGGCGCATCACGGCACGCGGCGACGAACGCCTCGAGAAGGCCGCTGCTGGAACGATCGATCCACTGGAGATCGTCGACGACCACCACGCGGGGCCCGAAGCTCGCCATCAGCTGTCCCACATAGCGACTCGCGACGTCCTGCAGGGTGGCGTTGAGCTCGGCCGGGTCGGACGGCGCCCATCGGGCCTCACTCTCCCAGCCCGAGAACGAGGCATCCCTGGCCATCCCCGCGATCGCGCCGGCCAGGCGGCGGAAGGTCGACGAATCGATCTCGGGCTGGAACAACAGTCGCCGGGTCATCGTGCCCGAGTCGGTGCCCTGCTCGTCGGCGATCGCCTGGGCAAAGACGCGGGCAAACCGATATGGCTCCTCGGTCCCGAACGAGACGTTGTCGGCCCACGTCCAGGCGAAGCCCGCCGCTGCCGCGTCGGCCTCGAGATCGACGAGGAGTCGCGTCTTCCCGATGCCCGCATCGCCCCGCACCACGATCGCTCGGCCACGGCTGGTTTTCAGGGTCTCTTCGATCGCCTCCCGGAGCAACACCCGCTCCTGGGTCCGACCCACCATCCGCAGCCCCACGGACCGTGGCGACGGTGGAACGAGGCCGTGCTCCCCGCGGATGGCGAACAGGGCGACCGGCTCCTCCTGGCCGCGCAAGAGCTCGCTCCCTCGCGGCTCGACGACCAGCCGACCGCGGAGCGTCCGGACCGTGGCGTCGTCGATGACGATCTCACCCGGCCGGGCGACGCCCTGGATCCGCGAGGCGCGGACGACCGCGGGTCCGGTGAACGCGACCTCCGGCTGGCCGGGCACGTCGCGATCGGCCGCGACCACCTCGCCGGTTGCGATCCCGATCCGCACCTGGAGTGCGGGCGGCGAGTCGTGCGCGCGGTCGCCGGCCAGCAGGGCCCGGATAGCCAGGGCGCACAGTCCGGCTCGGAGCGCGTCGTCGTCGTGGGCCCGGGGATGGCCGAACACGGCGAACACCGCGTCGCCGATGAACTTCTCGCGACTGCCACCGAACCGTCGGATCGCCTCGTCCATCCCGGCCAGGGCGGCATCCATCTGTCGCTGGACGTCCTCCGGGTCCGATTCGTCGACCAGACGCGCGAACTCGACGACGTCCGCGAACAGCGCGGTCACGATCCGCCGGTCCCCACCGGCCGGCGTGGCGCTGGCAGCAGCCGGCAACCTCGCCCCACATTGGTCGCAGAACCGGGCCGCCGCGGCGTTCGTGGCCGCGCAAACCGGGCAGCGCACCCTCTTCTCCCCTGACAGCGTCCGTGGCCGCGTCCGGCCGGCCATCAGTCTACGGGCGGTCGACCCGGTACGGGATGAAGGAATGGACCAACCGCGTCGGTCCCGAACGCCGGCTCAAGAGACCGTGAGCACCGGCTGTGCGTCGGCGGCGGCCGCGCGGACGCTCATCCGCGCCGCGACGACATGGGCCATGGCGTCCAGTGCTGCCGCGGCCGGGCCCGGCTCCCGCTGGGCGACGGCCGGGACTCCGACGTCACCGCCCTGTCGAACGGTCACGTCGAGCGGGATCTGACCGAGGAGCTCGATGCCGTGTCGTTCGGCGAACCGCTCGCAGCCGCCTCGACCGAACAACTCCATCGACTCCCCGCAGTGCGGGCACACGAACGCCGACATGTTCTCGACGATGCCGAGGATCGGCACGCCGACGCGCTGGAACATCGCGAATGCCTTCTCGACGTCCGAGAGCGCGACCTCCTGCGGCGTGGACACGAGGACGGCGCCGCTGATGGGCACCGCCTGGGCCAGGGTCAGCTGGGCATCCGAGGTCCCGGGCGGAAGGTCGACCACGAGATAGTCCAGGTCGCCCCAGTCGACGTCGCGCAGGAACTGCTGGATGGCGCCGCCCACGAGTGGCCCACGCCACACGATCGGCTGGCCCTCGGGGACGAAGAACTGGATCGAGATCACCTTCACGCCGTGGCGCTCGAGCGGCGTGATCCGGTTGTCCGCGCTGGCGGTGGGTTGCCCGGTGACGCCCAGCATCTGGGGGATGTTGGGACCCGTGATGTCGGCGTCGAGGAGGCCCACGCTGGCACCCGACTGAGCAAGGGCGACGGCCAGGTTCACGCTCACCGTGCTCTTGCCCACGCCGCCCTTGCCGGACGCGACCGCGATGACATTCTTGACCCCCGGGACGAGCTGCGCCTGCTGCTTGGGAGTTGCCCGGCGGACGCTCGCACCCCAGGTGAGGTCCACGGCATCGACGCCCAGTGGCGCGAGCGCGTTGCGCACATCCGCTTCGATCTCGTCCTTGAGCGGGCACGCGGGCGTGGTCAGCTCGATCGTGAGCGACACCCTCGATCCGTCGATGGCGAGGTTCCGCACCATGTCGCGCGTCACGATGTCGCCCGGGAGTTCCGGCTCCCGAACGGCGCGCAACGCGTCAAGGACGGCGGCTTCGCTCGGCTGGGTCATGATGTTCGGACGCTCCCTCTTGCGGCGGAATTTCCGAAGGTTGCCGCGTCGATATCCTACCCGCGCCCAGCGGGTGACGCCCGGCGTCGAGTGGGTCGCGGCGCGTGGCTTGCATGAAGCCGGATCCGGGGTCGAGCGAAGCTTCGAATGACGATTCGTACGCTCGCGGACGCCACGAGAATCGCACACAACTGCCGGGTCGAAGCCGAAAGTCGTGTCCTTGACACTCGCTCAAACCGGGGCCTATCGTTCCCGCACCGTCGCCCGTCAGCGACGAGGACGCCCGCCCGGCGGTCGGCGTCGTCCCCTCGAACGGAGGAGAGCGAGGGCCCCGTGTCGTCAGTCGACGTCCGGCTCGTCCAGGTCACCAAGGCCTTCGGAGAGGCCGTCGCGGTCGACCACATCGACCTCGAGGTCGAGGACGGAGAGTTCTTCAGCCTGCTCGGCCCGTCGGGCTGCGGGAAGACGACCACGCTGCGCATGATCGGTGGCTTCGAGCAGCCCACGTCGGGACTGATCGAGCTCCAGGGCGAGGACGTGACCTGGCTCCCGCCGTACCAGCGGAACGTCAACACCGTATTCCAGAACTACGCCCTCTTCCCCCACCTGACGATCTACGAGAACGTCGCGTTCGGCCTCCGGCGGAAGGGTGTCAAGGGCCCCGAGCTCAAGAGCCGCGTCACCGAGATGCTCCGCCTCGTCGAGCTGCCCGGTTTCGAGCGACGCAAGCCCACCCAGATCTCCGGCGGTCAGGCGCAACGGGTGGCTCTCGCCCGGGCACTCATCAACCGTCCGGCGGTCCTCCTCCTCGATGAACCGCTGGGCGCCCTCGACCTCAAGCTCCGAAAGCAGATGCAGGTCGAGTTGAAGCGAATCCAGCAGGAGGTCGGGATCACGTTCATCTACGTGACCCACGACCAGGAGGAGGCGATGACGATGTCCGATCGCATCGCCGTGATGAACCGGGGACAGTACGAACAACTGGGCGATCCCGAGAGCCTCTACGAGCGTCCCACCACCCGCTTCGTGGCCGGTTTCCTGGGTGTGAGCAACCTGTTGCCCGGGACCCTCGACGGGTCCGCCGACGGGTACGCCGTCGTGAAGCTCGCCGATGGCAGCCGGGTCCGCGTCCCCCGTGCGCTGGCCGATGGCCTCGAAACCCTCGAGGTCGGCGTGCGTCCGGAGAAGATCCGGATCCGAGCCCAGGACGAGGCGCGGCCAGCCGGCCACAACGAGCTGAGCGGGACGGTCCGCGACGCGTCGTACCTGGGCGTGTCGACCAGCTACATCGTGGAGGCCCGCGGCGGAGCGCGGATCATGGTCTACGAACAGAACGTGGAGCGAGCGACCCGCTCCGAGCTGTGGGAGCCCGGCGAAGAGGTCACCCTTACCTGGTCGCCGGACCACACCTTCGCGGTCCGGGACCAGGCCCGGCCGGCCGAGGAGGTGGCATGACCGGCAACGGGCCGGTGGTGCCACATGAGGAGACGATGAGCGACACCAGCACGCGCCCCTTCGAAAGCTCGATCAGTCGACGCCGGTTCATCCAGGCCACTGGCCTCGCCGGTGTCGGCGCCTTCCTCGCGGCGTGCGGCTCCCGCGGCACCGGTGGCTCCGCCCCGCCGCCGGCGAGCAGCGGCGGCCCCGCGCCGTCGGGATCCGCGAGCGCCCCGGCGGTCTCGCAGAGCCCGTCGGCGGAGCTGAACTTCGCCAACTGGCCCCTCTATCTCGATACCGACGACAACGACGCGACGAAGCACAAGACGCTCGAGGACTTCAAGGCCAAGTACGGCACCACGGTCAAATACTCCGAGGTGATCGCCGACAACGAGGAGTTCTTCGGCACGATCCGGCCGCCGCTCGAGGCGGGTCAGGACACGGGCTGGGACCTCGTGGTGCTCACCGACTGGATGGCCGCTCGCGTGATCCGACTCGGCTGGGCCGAGCAGTTCGATCTCGCGAACATGCCGAACAAGGTCGCGAACATGAACGACGTCTACAAGGGCGTCGACTTCGACCCGACCGATGACCACCATGCGCCATGGCAGTCGGGCATGACCGGGCTCGGCTTCGACGAGGCGGTCACCGGGAAGCTGACCAGCCTGGACGCGCTGTGGGACCCGGACCCGATATGGAAGGGCAAGGTCACCTTCCTCACGGAGATGCGGGACACGATCGGGTTGTGCCTGTTGCGGCTGGGCCGCGATCCCAGCCAGGCCACCCCGGACGATGCCACGGCCGCGATCGCGGAGCTCAAGAAGTCCGTCGACGCGGGCATCGTCCGCGCGTTCATGGGCAACGAGTATGCCGAGGACATGGTGTCCGGGAACGTCGTGCTGGCCATGGCCTGGTCGGGCGACATCGTCGTGAAGCAGGCCGAGAAGGCAACCCTCGCCTGGCAGCTGCCGGACGAGGGCGGGATGCTCTGGACGGACAACATGCTGATCCCCAAGGGGGCGGCGAACAAATACACGGCCGAGCTGATGATCGACTTCGTGTACGACCCGAAGATCGCGGCCCAGATCGCCGCGTACGTCAATTACGTGACCCCGGTGAAGGGCGCCAAGGAGGCGCTCGCGGCCGAGGATCCCGAGCTTGCCGAGAACCCGCTCATCTTCCCGCCCGAGGACGTCCTCGCCAACGTCAAGATCTTCAAGTCCCTGAGCGAGGACGAGGAGTCGCTGTTCAACGACGAGTTCTCCACGCTGACCGGGGCCTGATCGAGGCCGGCGGGTAGCCATGGGGATCGTCCGCCGCCACCCGGGCCTCATCCCGATCGCGCTCCTGGCGCCCGGGATCCTGTGGCTGCTGGTGTTCTACGTGTATCCGGCGATCCAGATGTTCCAGAGCTCGTTCTGGACCGGGACGCTGGAACGTGGCTTCGAGTTCTCGCTCGACAACTGGCGGACGTACACGAACGCGCTCGATCGCTACAGCGAGCAGTTCCTGCGGTCGATTCTGTACGGCGGCGCTGCGACCGTTGTCTGCTTCCTGATCGCCTACCCGCTCGCGTACACGATCGCCTTCAAGGGCGGCCGCTACAAGAACCTGCTGCTGTTCCTCGTGATCGCGCCGTTCTTCACCAGCTTCCTGCTACGGACGATCAGCTGGAAGATCATCCTTGGCGACGACTCGTTCGTGTTGGGGCCGCTCAAGGACCTCGGCCTGCTCGGACCCGACTTCCGCGTCCTGGCCACGCCAGCCGCGGTCGTGGCCGGCATCGCCTACAACTTCCTGGCGTTCATGACGCTGCCAATCTATGTCAGCCTCGAGAAGATCGACCGCCGCCTGGTCGAAGCGGCGCAGGACCTCTATGCCGGCCCGTGGCGGCCGGGGGGCACCATCGCGGGAGTGCTCACGGGCGGCCTGCTGGTGGGTGGGCTCGCGGCGGTGTTCGGCTACGAGCCGATCCTCCTCGGCATCGTCGGCGCTGTCGTCGGCGGGCTGATCGGGACGCTGTTCATCTCGGAGGCATTCCCGCGGATCATCCTGCCGCTGTCGCTGCCGGGCGTGTTCGCGGGATCGCTCCTGACGTTCATCCCGGCCATGGGTGACTTCGTCAACGCGGATCTACTCGGCAACACGCAGACGCGGATGATCGGCAACGTGATCCAGAGCCGGTTCCTGGAGAACAACGACTATCCGACCGCGTCTGCGCTCAGCTTCATCCTGATGGCGGCGATCCTGATCGGTGTGGCGATCTACGCCCGCGTCCTGGGCACCGAAGAGCTGACGAGCAGCGCCTGATGTCGACCGAGTCCGAGACCCTCGCCTACGCTGCTCCACGGGCGTCCGTCCTCAAGCGCGTCGCGCGCTTCCTGGACCGCTATCTGCTGTACATCTACACCGGGTTCGCGATCTTGTACCTCATGCTGCCGATCGCGGTCATGGCCGTGTTCTCGTTCAACGACCCGCCCGGCAAGAGCAATCTGGCGTGGCACGCGTTCACGCTCGACGCGTGGCTCAACCCGTTCGGCGTGCCGGGGCTGCTGGACGTGGTCATCACGAGTCTTTCGATTGCGTTCATCTCGACGTTCGCGGCGACCGCCCTGGGGACGCTCATCGCGCTCGCGCTCGTTCGCTACAACTTCCGCGGGAAGGCCGCGACGAATGCCCTCATCTTCCTGCCGATGGCCACCCCGGAGCTGGTCCTGGGAGCGTCGCTCCTGACCCTGTTCGTGGCGATCGGAGCACCTCCGTTCTTCCCCACGAACTTCCTCACGATCCTCATCGCCCACATCATGTTCAACATCAGCTACGTGGTCGTGACCGTCCGGGCGCGGCTGCAGGGCTTCGACCGCCACCTCGAGGAGGCGGCGATGGATCTGGGGGCGAATCCGTGGCTGACGTTCTGGAAGGTGACCTTTCCCCTGATCCTGCCCGGGATCATGGCTGCGGCGGTGCTCGCGTTCAGCCTGTCGATCGACGACTACGTGATCACGTCGTTCACGGCCGGCCGCACGTCGACGTTCCCGATCTACATCTGGGGCTCGTCCCGGATCGGGATCCCGGTTCAGGTCAACGTGATCGGCACCGCGATCTTCCTGATCGCCGTCGGGTTCGTGGCGATCACGACCCTCGTCCAGCGGCGCGAGAGCGGCCCTCGACCGGCGGCCGCGGTGGAGGCCTGAACCATGATCGACACCGACCCCACCGTCCGGGCTGAAGCCACCGCAGCGCTCCCGGATCCGACGGTCATTCCGCCGGTGTGGGGCCGGATCACGAACCTCCAGGTCGATCGCGGGGAGGGGTCGTGGCTGATCACGCTCGACGGTGAGCGCTACCTCGATTACTCATCCGGGATCGGGGTCACGAACACGGGTCACGCCCATCCGCGGGTCGCCGCCGCGATCGCGGCCCAGGCGACGAAGCTGCTCCACGGCCAGCAGAACATCGTGTACCACGAGCCGGGCCTGCGGCTCTACGAGCGGCTGTCGCGGATCCTGCCGGGCGGCGACTGGGGCGCGTTCCTGTCCAACTCGGGCGCGGAGGCGATCGAGGCCGCAGTGAAGCTGGCCCGGGTGGCAACCGGCCGGCCTGCGATCATCGCCTTCCGCTACGGGTTCCACGGGCGCACGGGCCAGGCGATGGCGCTCACCGCCGCCAAGGACGTCTATCGCGGCGCGTTCGAGCCGCTCCCCGGGTCCGTCTACCACGCCGACTATCCGTACTGCTACCGGGCCACCGGTGGCGGGCACGCACCCGATGCCTGCACGTGCGACTGGGAAGCGCGGCTCGACCTGCTGTTCCACCAGCTCGTCTACCCCTCGAGGGTGGCAGCGATCGTGATCGAGCCCGTCATCGGCGAGGGCGGCTACCTGATCCCGCCACCGGGCTTCCTGCCGCGTTTGCGCGAGATCACACGAGAGCACGGGATCCTGCTCGTCGCCGACGAGGTCCAGACCGGCTTCGGTCGGACGGGTCGGATGTTCGCGATCGAGCATTGGGGTGTCGAGCCCGACATCCTGGTCATGGCCAAGGGAATCGCCTCCGGGCTCCCGCTGTCCGGCCTGCTGGCCCGGCGGTCGATCCTGGACACGCTCGCGCCGGGCACCCACGGCGGCACGTACGGCGGCAACGTGGTCGCCTGTGCGGCGGCCCTGGCGACGCTCGACGTCATCGAGGACGAGGGCCTGGTCGAGAACGCCAGGCTACGCGGCGACCAGTTCCTGGCCGGCCTCCGCTCGCTCGCCGCGAGGCACCCGTCCGTCGGCGACGTGCGCGGGTTGGGACTGATGCTCGCGCTCGAGTTCGTGAAGCCGGGCGTCGGCGACGGTCGTATCCCCGATCCGGACCTCACGAAGCGTGTCCAGGCGGAAGCACTCGCCCGTAAGCTGATCGTCCTCACCGCGGGGACGTACGTGAACGTGGTCCGGATCATCCCGCCGCTGGTGACGACGCCGGACGAGGTCGAGCATGCGCTGGGGATCCTGGCCGAGAGCCTGGCCGCCGCCGGAGCCTGACGACGGCGCACGTGGACGCCCGCGCCCGCGTCGCCGCCCTCCTCAGCTCGCTCGAGCACCTCGGGATCGATGACCTGAGTCGCCTGGCCTTGCCGCCCGGCGACCGCGGCGATCGAGCGGAGGCTCGCAAGCGAGCGCTGGCAGCGACCGATGAGGCCGGCCTTCGATCGATGGCCGACGACGCTGCCCGCGACGCGGGCGAGCTGGTCATCCGGGCCTTCGCCACGAACCAGTACCAGCCAACCTGGGCAGGCCCCCAATGGGGCCGGTCGCTCGGGTCGGCCAGGGATCGGACGAACCTGATCGCGGCGGTGGAGGACGCGGCACTGGCGGCCGTCGCGGCCGACGTTGCCCGCGCCGACGACGTCGCGGCCCTGGCTGAGCCATTCCAGACGCTGGCCTCGATGCGCGGGACCTACCCCGAGCTCTCCCTGCCCGGGGCGCTCGCGTCCCAGGTCCCGTTCGGCCCGTTGGGGATCGCGGTGATGCTCGGGGTCGCCTTCCTGATCGGCGGCGTTGGATTCGCCCTGGGCTCGGTCGACATCGGGCTGGTCACGGTGGTCGTCGCGCTCGCACTCGCCGTCGCCTGGGGCGTCCGACGAGCGCGGGCGGTCTGACCAGCACCCGGCCAACGATCGAGGTCGTGCCGGCGACCCCGGAGCGTTGGGATGACCTCGCGACGCTCATGGGCGGCGACGGCGAGCTCGGCTGCTACTGCCAGTACTGGCGCCTGTCGTCGGGGGACTTCAGCCGGACGAGGCATCGGGAGGGCCTGCGGGCCAGCCTGGACGCGGACCTGGCGCCCGGTCTCCTCGCCTATCTCGACGGGGAGATCGCCGGCTGGTGCTCGGTCGGGCCACGCCGGGACTACCAGCGGCTCGTGCGATCCCGAACCATCCCCGTCGTGGACGACCAGCCGGTGTGGTCCATCGTGTGCTTCAAGGTCCGGGTGGGGTATCGGCGCCGCGGGGTCGCCCGCGCTCTCCTCGCCGGCGCCATCGACTACGCCCGCGACCGCGGCGCGCCGGCTCTCGAGGCGTACCCGATCGACGCCGGGGGACAGCGACTCGACGTCGGCTTCGCGTATGTCGGCACGGCGTCGATGTTCGACAAGGCGGGATTCCAGCGGATCGTCGAGAGCGATGCCCGGAGCGCTTCCCGCCCCCGGATCCTGATGCGCCTGCCGCTCTAGACGTGCGTGGTGAGGCGCGCGAGCAGCTCGTCGTGGAGTCGACCGTTCGTGGACAGGAAGGTCGGCGACGAGAACGAGCGCGTGCCGTCGAGGTCGGTCACCCGCCCGCCGGCCTCCTCGACCAGGAGCGTCGGCGCGGCCGCGTCCCAGGGCGAGAGATCCACCTCGAGCATCGCCTCGGCGGCGCCCTCGGCCACCAGCGCATAGCCCCAGAAGTCGCCGACACCGCGTTCGCGCCACACGGCATCGAGGAGCGACCGGAAGCCCGGCGCGCGCCCGGATCCATCGATGTCGCGCCCCGAGCCGTACAGGATCTGGGCATCGGACAGGGCAGCGACATCTGATACGTGGATCCGGCGCGGGCCCTCGTTGCCGGCCGCACCGGCGCCCCAGGCTCCCCCACCCCGCCAGCCGTACCAGCGCTCGCGCAGCGCCGGAGCCGAGATGACCGCCGCCTGGAGCTCACCGTCACGCTCGACCGCGAGCAGCGTCCCGAACAATGGCAGGCCGCGGATGAAGTTGTGGGTCCCGTCGATGGGGTCGATGTACCAGCGGACGCTCGCGTCCGCCGCCATCGTCCCGAACTCCTCCCCGACCACGCCGTGACCCGGATGGGCGTCGGCGATCCGGTCGCGCAGGAGCTGCTCGATCGCGGTGTCGGCCTCGGTCACGAAGCTCCGGTCCGCCTTGCGGCTCACCTTCACGTCCCGGCGGAACCAGCGGAGGGCGATCGCATCGGCGGCGGCGCACAGGGACAACCCGAACTCCACCCAGCCGCGGATCTCGGACTCGGGGCCCCGTCGGAGGCCGGCAGACCATTCCGCCCCATACTCGGCGATCGCGTCGGTCACGCCCGGATCCGCTCGCCGGCCGGATCGAACAGCGGCTCCTTGGCCACCTCGAACGCGACCCACTCGCCGAACACCTCGACGTCCCCGCGCTCCCCGATCGCGACCGTCGGCGGGAGGTACGCGTACGCGATCGAGCGATCGACGCTGAAGCCGTAGCCGCCGCTCGTCACCCGTCCGGCGACCTCGCCGCCGATGCGGACCGGTTCGTTGCCCAGGCACACGGAGCGCGGATCCTCGAGGACGAGGCAGCGGAGCCGCCTGGACGGACCCCGCTCGCGCGCCGCAACGAGGGCGTCCCGACCGATGAACTCGACGCCCTTGTCCAGCCGGACTGCGAACCCGAGCCCGGCCTCGTACGGGGTCTCCTCGGGGGTGATGTCGGACGACCAGACCCGGTAGCCCTTCTCCAGCCGCAGGGCGTCGATCGCCCGATAGCCGCCGGCGACCAGGGCGTGGGGCCGGCCGGCATCCCAGAGCGTGTCCCACAGGGCGAGGCCGTACTCCATCGGCGGGTAGAGCTCCCAGCCGAGCTCGCCGACATACGTCACCCGGAGCGCGAGGGTTGGCACGGAGCCCACGCTGATCGTGCGCGCGGTGAGGTACGGGAAGCCGTCGTTCGTGACGTCGTCGCGGGTGACAGCGGCCAGGATGTCGCGGGCGCTCGGGCCCCACAGTCCGAGACACGCCCGACTCGAGGTCGCATCCCGAACGAGCACCGAACCGTCATCCGGCACGTGAGCCCGGATCCAGCCGAGGTCGTGCTGACCGACGGCGGTGCCGGTCACGATCCAGAACCGGTCCTCCGCGAGGCGGGTGACGGTGAAATCCGTCTCGATGCCGCCTCGGCGGTTGAGCATCGCGGTATACACGACCCGACCCACCGGCACGTCGATGTCGTTGGCGCACAGACGTTGCAGGAACGAGCACGCGCCGGGTCCCTCGACCTCGATCTTGGCGAAGCTCGATTCGTCGAACAGTGCCGCCGACTGGCGGGTGGCGAGCGCTTCCATCCCGATCGCCGGGCTCCAGTGCTGGCCCGCCCAGCCCCGCGGCCGGAGCGCCTCCAGCGCGTCGAGCGCCTCCTGCTCCAGGGCGTCCTCGAAGCCGTCCTCGATCACCCGCGCATTCGAGTTGAACCAGTTCGGCCGCTCCCAGCCGGACTTCTCGCCGAACTCGGCGTCCAGGGAGACCAGCCGGGTGTAGGCGGGCGAGAGCCGGAGCGGCCGGCCGGCCTCTCGCTCCTCGTTCGGGTAGTGGATGTCGTAGTAGGTCGCATAGACCTCGTGGGTCCGCGCGAGCGTATAGACCTGCGACCGGTACTGGGGCCCGAAGCGACGGATGTCCATCTTCCACAGGTCGAGCTCGGGCTCGCCGTCGGCGATCCAGCTGGCCACCTGGCGGCCGATCCCGCCCGCGCCGGCGATGCCGTGGGCGCAGAAGCCCGCGGCGACGAACAGGCCGCGCACGGAGGACTCGCCGAGGATGAACTCGTTGTCGGGGGTGAATGCCTCGGGACCGTTGATCATCCGGCTGACACCCGCGTCGGCGATCGGCGGGACGCGACGGACCGCGCCTCCCATGATCTCGGCGAACCTTGGCCAATCCGCCTCGAGCAGGCGGTGGTTGAAGTCGGACGGGATCCCGTCCAGCGACCAGGGAGCGGGATCCCGCTCGTAGCCGCCCATGACGAGGCCGCCCACCTCCTCCCGGAAGTAGCACAGGTTGTCCGGGTCGCGCATCGTCGGCAGGTCCGGCCGGACGCCGTCGACGGGCCCGGTGATCAGGTACTGGTGGGCCATGGGGATGATCGGGATCTCGATCCCGGCCAGCCGACCGACCTCGGGGGAGTACATGCCCGCCGCCACGACCACGACGTCCGCCTGGATCTCGGTCCGCTCCCCCCGTTCCTCGACCGCGACTCCGGCAACGCGTCCACGATCCGTCGCGATCGCCACCGCGCGGGCGTGCTGCCGGACGACGGCGCCGCGGGATCGGGCGCCAGTGGCCAGGGCGAGGGCCAGGTTCGTCGGGTCGAGCCAGCCGTCCGTGGGCAGGAACAGCGCACCGAGCACACCGTCGGTGGACATCAGCGGGAAGCGTCGCTGCGCGTCATCAGCCGAGATCAGCTCCAGCGGGAGACCGAACGTCCGCGCCCAGCCCGCCTGTCGCTGGAGCTCCTCGAACCGCTCGCGCGTGGACGCGAGCCGAAGCGAACCCACCTCGTGCCAGGCGGGATCGACTCCCGTCTCCTCCGCCAGTCGCCGGTACAGCTCGACGCCGTACATCATCATCCGGGTGAGGGTCACGGTGGATCGAAGTTGGCCGACCAGGCCTGCCGAGTGGAACGTGGAACCGGAGGTCAGCTCCGCGCGATCGAGGAGGACGACGTCCTTCCAGCCGCGCTCGGTGAGGTGGTAGGCGATCGAGGTCCCACCGACACCGCCGCCGATGATCACGGCCCGCGCCTGCTCAGCCACCAGCTCCACTCCTCACGAACCGCCCCGCGTCCACAGGGTAGCGGCTCGCTCGCCGCCGGCCGCCGCCGTCGCGGTCAGTGGCAGCGAGCGTTGCCCGAATCCGCGAACCCGGCATCGGTGGCGACGAACCGCCACTCGTAGCCGGTTGGACGCAGAGTGAACGCGATGACCCCATGACTGACGCTGGCACGGACCAGGCTGTTCGGAGCCAGGCGCGAGAACTCCCGCAATTCGGCGCCCCCGGTCCCGACGACGAATTCCCGCAGGCCACGCTCGGCGTCTGCCGTGCCATCGGGCGACTGGGCCGCGAATCGTTCGTAGTCGTGGTCGTGGCCGTTGATGACGAGGTCGGCGCCGGCCGCGTAGAGCGCATCCCAGAACGGAGCGACCTCCCGGTCGTCGCCGTGGACACCGGAGCTGAACCGCGGGTGGTGCCAGATCGCGGCCACGCACCGGACGTCGTTCGCAGCGAGATCGGCGCGCAGCCAGTCCACCTGCGGAGAGGACGGTCCGCACCCACCCGCCACCTTGCTGCACATCGAATCGAGGACGACGACGTGCCACGTTTCCAGGTCGAACGAGTACCACGGGGCCTGGGCGTTGCCGAACCCCGATCCGAAGTAGCCGAAGTACCCGGCCAGCTCGTCCGTCTCGTGATCGTGGTTGCCGGGTGCCGGCTTCGTCCGCGCCTTGTGCCGGCCCCAGCTCGGCTCGTAGCACTGCGCGAACTGCTCGGGCGTCCCGGATTCGTAGGCGTTGTCGCCGGCCGTGAACACGGTGCCCGGGATCGAGTCCAGGAGGTCGGCCGTCGCCTCGTCGCCGGGCCCGCCGCACGTGGCGATATCCCCGGCTCCAACGACGACCGGGTCACCGACGGGGCTTGGGACGGGCGTCGCCGAAGGTGGCGCGGAGCCGGCCGGAGGCGGGGCCGTCCGCGGGGCGGTCGCCCGAGGCGTGGGCGACGCCGTCGGCGATCCGGTGGCCGTCCCGCCAGGACGGCCGACCATCGTGTCCAGGAACACGACGATCCCCACCAGGACCGCGAGCGTGCCGACCGCCGTGACGACGATCAGGGCGGCGTCGCGGATGAGGCCCGTGGGCCGAGCGCCTGGCATCAGTTCCGGATGGTAGCGCCGGCCGCTGCCTCAACCGGCCGAGGCTTCTCGCAGCGCCCGCTCGAACGAGGCCGTCGATGCACCGGACAGGAGGCGGTCGAAGTGCTCGCCGGCGTAACCCACGAAGTCGACGTCGAGGGTGCTGATCCCCTGCTGGAGGACGCCCCACATCGCCTCCCGGAAGTCGGACACGATCCGCATCAGGCCCAGCCGCGCGACCCGGGACGGGCGATCTTCACCCTCGTATGCCGTGACCAGGGCGCGGTCGTCATCGGCGGTCAGCTCGTGGTTGATGCTGAAGTTGCCGAGGTCGAAGTACGGGTCCCCCATCCCCGCGTACTCCCAGTCCACGATCCGGATCCGGGCGCCGTCGTCGATGAAGTTGGCGTTGAGCAGATCGTTGTGACACGGCCGAAGCTCGACCGGCGCCGAGAGCAGCGCGAGCTCGATCCGTCGGGCCAGCGCAGCCGCCAGCTCGTACTCGGGTGGAATTCGGACCCCTCGGGCCACGGCCAGCGCCCGGTACGCCTCCACGATCCGGAGGGGCACGAACAGGCCCGGGATCGGCGGACCGTGGTGGATCCGGCGGAGCGTCTCGGCGACCCGATGGATCATCGCCGGCTCGCGCATCGTCGCTTCCGGGATCGGCGAGCCCTCGATGAACCGGGTCACCAGGTAGCCCTCGGGCCGGACGAACGCCACGACCTCCGGACCCACGCCCACCCCTGCCGCCGTGACCGTGGCCGCATGCTCGACCTCCCGGCTGATCCCCAGGAGGTGGGTATCGTTTCCGGCCAGCCGAATCACGAACCGATCGGCCTCTCCGGCGACGGTGACCAGGTAGTTGCGATTCGTGATCCCGCCCGAGAGCGTGCTCAGGGTCAGCTCACGCCCGGCCACCTCGGGCAGTCGGTGGAGGGCTCGGACGAGCTCCTCACGGAGCTCGCCGCTCAACTCCCGGGAGATCGGTTCGATGGCTTCGCTCCGGATGGACCCAGCTGGCGTGCCCTATCGTAGGCGGCGGGGCGGATCCTCGGAGGGCGGATGCTGTCGCTGGATGAGGTCATCGGATCGATCGAAGGCTGGCGCGGGCGATCGATCACCACGGAGCCGGTACTGGGTGGTCTCACCAACGAGAATTACCGCGTCGTCGTCGACGGCCGGCCGTTCTTCGTGCGCATCCCGGGTCCGGACACCGGTCTGCTTGCCGTCGACCGGGCGAACGAGCTTCACAACACGCGAGCTGCCGCGGCGACCGGGGTCGGCCCGCAGGTCATCCATGCGCTCCCCGAGGCCGGCGTCATCGTCCTCGAGTGGCTCGATGCGAAGACGATGTCGGCCGACGCGATGCAGGCGGACGGCCAACCCGAGCGAGTTGCCCACGCCCTCCGGCGCCTACACGCGGGTCCGCGATTCCTGCACGACTTCAACATGTTCCGGTTGACGGAGCGGTACCTCGGCATCGTGGATCGGCTCCGGATCGACATCCCCGCCGGGTATCGAGAGCGGACCGCTCTCCTCCCTCGCATCGAAGCCGCGCTGGAGATGGCACCGCTCGCGGTGGTTCCCTGCCACAACGACCTGCTGGCCGAGAACTACCTCGATGACGGTCGCCATCTCCGGATCGTGGACTACGAGTACAGCGGCAACAACGACCCCTGCTTCGAGCTTGGGAACACGTGCCAGGAGCTGGACTGGGATGACGCCCGGATCAGGACCCTGGGTGGCGCCTACTTCGGGTCGACGACCGACGCGCTGCTGGCTCGGATGAGGCTGGGCATGATCATGTCCGACGTGGGATGGACGCTGTGGGCGGCGATTCAGGCACGGATCTCGCCGATCCAGTACGACTTCCGCGGCTGGGCCGAACAGCGCTGGGCGCGTGCGCTGGCCAAGATCGAGTCGCCCGATCTCGACGACTGGCTCGACGCGGTCCGGGCGGAGCCCCGGAGCACGTGACGGGCGAACAGCCCGGGACGATGCCCGGGCTGTTCGGTTGATCCCTGGCCGCCCGTCACTCGGGCGGGATTTCCTTGAATGCGTAGTCGACGTTGATCCCGCGCGAGCGCCGGACGAAGTACGTGATCACGTACCACAGCGCAGCAAAGATGAGGATCCCGAACACCACCCGATAGGCGAGCTCACTGGTCAGCCCGAGCTGTTCATTGGTGAGGAACAGCCACAGGAAGATCGTTCCGGCGATGAAACCGATGATCCCGACCACGGTGACCGCCGGTATCCCCGCCACGGTGTACGCGGCTCCGGGCGACGACTCATAGGCGGCCTTCGCCCGATATGGCAGCAGGGCGCCGGCGAGCGCCGTCCCCACGAACACATAGCCACAGGCGAAGGTGACGCCGAGGGTCAGCGATGCCCAGGACGTCACGTTGTCGCCTTCTCCGTACGAGAAGTTGCTGTAGAGCCAGATCACCGGGATGCTGGCGATGAAGTAGATGACGTGGGCGTTGACCGGCGTGTGGAAGCGGTCGCTGACGCGGCTGACGAACTCCGGCAGCACGCGGTCGAGCGACATCGCGACCATCACCCGGGTCATGCCGATGTAGCAGTTGTGGACGATCTGGTGGCCGTTGAGGATGAACCCGGCCGCGATCAGCAGGGTTACGATCGGGTTGTTCGCGATGGCCGTGGCCAGGATGTTCGGCCACAGGTAGGAACCGGCCAGCGACGCTTCGCCGACACCGCTCCAGTACCCGGCGCCGGCAACATAGAGGAACTGCGTCCCGACCGCTCGCTCCAGCACCAGGGCCAGGAGTGCCAGCAGCACCCCGGTCAACACGAGGGAGCCCACGATGATGAACAGCTGGTTCCTGAATGAGCCCGCGGACTTGATCTCGCCGTTCTGCTGCGAGCTGTAGGTCGCCCACTGGAGAGACGTCCACGCGATCGGCGCGACGAGCAGTGTCGCCAGCAGGCTGAATGGCGGATTCAGGTCGATCTCGGCGGCCTGCGCGGCGGCGATGGCATCGGCCGTGAACGTGGGCGAGCCCCCGATCGCGGCCGAGAAGGCGTCCAGGCGAGCCGGCACGTCTGCCGTGCCGGTGGTGGCGAGGACGAACAGCATCGTGCCGAAACCCAGGAGCACGGCGATCCACATGATGCGTTGCAGGCGCACGTAGTTGCGGAAGCCCGAGACCAGGATCAGGAGGGCGACCAGGGCATTGGCGATGCTCGTCACGACAATCCCCAACGGGGTCGTGAACCAGGTCGCTAGGTCGACCAGCCCGGTATTGCTCATGGTGGCGCCCAGGCCAAGGAACAGGGGCGCGAAGCCGAGCGTCGCCAACAACCAGCCCGACAACGCGACCCATTGGAGGATCCAGATCACGAACCCGGAGAACACCAGGGTGAAGCCGATGCCTCCACCCAGGACGCGACTCTGGAATACGTAGTCGCCGCCGGATCTCGGCAGGGCGGTCGACAGCCAGACGTAGGCCAGCGCGATCGGAATCTCGAGGATCATGGCCAGGAGGATCCCCTCCACGAGCCGCCCGCCCGGGAGGGCACCCGGAGCCCACAGGTACGTCCAGGGAAAGATCAGCCCCATCGTCAGGACGTTGTAGACGAACGCTGACGACGGAGACATCACGCGCACGAGGCCCGAGGACTTGCGAACGAAGACCTCCGGGGTCGCGGCGACACTGGCAGTCGCCATCCGTACACCTCTCTCGTAGGAAGCCAGCGCGCCCTTGGCGCGGCCGGATCGACGGTCGGCCCCCCTTCTCCCTCCGCTTGGACCTACCCTGGGCACCCTCCTTTCAACGCGACCTGGACTGCCGGAGTACTCGCTGGCTCAACCGGCGGTCATCTGGTAGCTCTCCACGCGTCCGTTGGCGAGGGTGATCAGGCAGCCCCTCAGCACGCCCTCACCGTACTCGCTGCCCGGGTTCACGCACAGCGTGCGGCCGATGCGCGCAACCGACTGGCTCTCGTGGATGTGTCCGTGGAGGCCGAGCAGCGGCTGCTGGCGCTCGAGCGCGTCGCGGACGGCGACACTGCCCGCCCCGTGGAGGACCGGTTGCCCGCCTCGCACGATCTGGCTCGGCGGGTCGGTCGTCGCATCGAGCATCGGACAGGTGTCGAGCGTGGAGTCCTTGGGCGGGGCATGGAAGTTGAACACGACGCGACCCGGATCCGGGAGGTCGCCGGTGGCGCGCTCGATCATCGATGCCAGCTCGTCCTCTGGAGCCTCACGCGGCGTCCGCCACGGCGTCGGGTTCACATAGGGCAGGCTCACCATCACGTGTTCGTCGTCGATCGGGATGGCCCGGGCCTCGCAGCCCACCAGGGATCCGGCCTCATCGGTCGGTAGCGAGTCCATGACCTCGAGCAGGTCGTCGTTGCCACCCGACACGAAGCACTTCACGCCCTGCGGACGGAGGCGATCCTCGGCGAGCTCGACCCAGTGCGTCAATCGCTCCGTTGCGAGGCGACGCCACAGGGCATCGACGGCAGCCGGGTCGTCGCGCGTTCCGCGGTACTCGTCCTCGTCCATGACCACGTCGTAGAAGCCGAGCGCACCGATGCGATCGCGGGCGCGCGTCACGTCCGCCGCGGTGTCGAGGTGCTCGACCCGACCGTGAATCGTGGCCCGGTGCCGACCGTCGGCCTGGCGGATGATCGGGATCGTCAATTTGCCCATGACGTCGCCACCCATGATCAGGACGTCGGCGTCGTAGAACCGTGCCCCGGTCAGGAACTTGCGCCAGGTCCGCTCGGAGCCGTGGACATCGGTGGCGTAGAAGATCCTGGTCCCGCGACGCCTCCGCCGTCCGAACAGGCGCACGACCTACCCTCGCATTCGCCGGCCGGCGGGATCGTGCAGGACGTCCTCGGCCACCGCGGCCGGCACCCGATCGCTGAACACGTCCACCTCCAACGCGCTCCCGGCGCCGAGCCTCGCCGGAAGATACACGCTGGCAACCACCCGCGACACGCTATGGCCATAAGCGGCGCTGCGAACGCGTCCGACCACGCTGCCATCGCTGCGGACGGCCTCGCCCCCATAGACGGGCAGGTAGTCGCCGTCGCCGACCACGATCGTCCGCAGACGGACCCCGGGCTGATCACCGTCGATATCCCGCCGGCGCAGGAGGGCTTCGCGGCCAACGAAGCCTTCCTTGTCCAACCGCACGAACGCGCCGAGACCGGCCTCGAACGGCGAATCGGTCGAGGTGAGGTCCGTGCCGTAGTACCGGTAGCCCTTCTCCATCCGCAGCGAATCGAGCGCCCGATAGCCGATCGTGTCCAGCCCGACGGGCTGTCCCGCCGCCATCAGCGCATCCCAGAGCTGGGTCGCCCACTCCGGCTCCACGGTCAACTCCCAGCCCAGCTCACCGGCATAGCTCAACCGGCTGGCCAGGACGGGGGCACCCGCGATCCGGGCATGGGCGGCGCGACGCATCGGCAGTGCGGTGTCCGACAGGCCGTCGCCCGCCTGTCCGTCTGCCGCGAGCACGACGTCCCGCGCCCGGGGTCCCCAGAGACCGATGCACGCCCAGTCCTCGCTGACGTCCCGGATCTCGACCGGCGGGTCGTCGGGCCGGAGCAGGAGACGGAGCCAGCCCAGGTCCGCCGCGACATACCCGGCGCCGGTCGTCACCCGGAACGCATCGATTCCCAGACGCGTCACCGTCACATCGGCCACCACGCCCCCACGGGGATCGAGGAACTGCCCGTAGACCACGGACCCGACCGGGCGGTCGATGTCATTCGCGCACGCTCGCTGGAGCAGGCCCACGGCCCCGGCCCCCCGGACATCGATCTTGCCGAATGACGTCAGGTCGATGATCCCGGCCCGTTCACGGACCGCGCGGTGCTCGTCTCCGACGCGATCGAACCAGGGTGGCCTGGTCCAGCCATAGGCGCTCTGGTCTCGACCGGCGCGGCGCCAGGGATGGCCCGGCAGGTGATAGTCGCTCCGCTCCCAGCCGGCCTTGGTCCCGAACACCGCGCCCGATTCCTGGAGGCGACCGTGGAGCGGAGACAGCCGGCGAGGTCGCCCGGCCTGGTCGGCGTCGTACGGGAAACGAAGCCGGTAATAGTCCGCGTAGGCCTCGCGAGCGAGCGCGGCAACGTAGGTGGGATCCCGGAACGGATCGCCGAATCGCCAGGCTCGATAGGGCCCGACATCGTCGCCCGGATCCCCGGCGGTGATCCAGCCCGCCATTGCCCGACCGATGCCACCGCCACCGCCGAACCCATTCAAGGACAACCCGGCCGCCACCCACAGACCACGGATACCCGGCATCGGGCCGAGGAGCGGGTTGGCATCCGGCGTCATCGCATCCGGGTGGCAGACCAGGCGGATCACCTCGGCGTCGCGGAGGAACGGGAACCGCCGGACGGCGCCCGCCATCAACGGGGCGAAGCGGTCGAAGTCGGGGGCCAGCGACCGCGCAGCGTGATCCCACGGGACGCCGTCGACCCAGCGGCTCGCCGGTTCGGCCTCGTACCCACCGAAGACCATACCGCCGTGCTCGCTCTTGCCATAGACCAGGTTGTCGGGATCGCGAAAGCAGGGCATGTCGCGCGGCAGCTCGTGACCCGGCACGGCGCGCAGCGCGATGTGCTGGTGATCGATGGGCGTGGAGGGCAGGAACGCCCCGGCCATGGCCAGGACCTGGGGCGCCCAGATCCCGGCCGCCACGACGACGTGCTCGGCGGCGATCCTGCCCTGATCGGTCTCGACCGCCGTGAC
Organism: Candidatus Limnocylindrales bacterium; assembly: GCA_036555445.1. Classification (GTDB taxonomy): domain Bacteria; phylum Chloroflexota; class Limnocylindria; order Limnocylindrales; family CSP1-4; genus DATBLH01. Next base: position 1,951 of record DATBLH010000085.1, on the reverse strand, counting down.
CTCTCGACCCGTTGACAGCGCGATCCCGGTCACGCGCGTGTGGGTCCGGATCCGGACGCCCATGGACCGCGCCGCGGCGGCCATGGCCAGGGTGGCCTGGTGGGGGTCGAGATGACCGTCTTCGGGGAGGTACACCGCCCCGTGGAGCGAGGCTTCGCTCATCGCCGGCAGCAGCCGCCGGGCTGAGTCGGCAGAGATCACGTCCACCTCGAGGCCGATCGCTCGAGCCCGGCTCGCGCTGCGCTCGAGCTCCTGGAGCTGCTCGCGGCTCGACGCGAGCCGGAGCGATCCGACCATGTCGAACACGCCGAGCCGGCGGTAGAGCTCGGTGCTGTACCGCCGGAAGCGGGTCATCGTCGCCGATGGATTGAGCACCGTGACCAGGCCCGCCGCCTGGCAGGTGGAGCCCGCGGTCAGCTGCGCCTTCTCGACCAGGAGCACGTCCGACCAACCGGCTTCCGCAAGATGGTAGGCAACGCTGCAACCGGTGATGCCACCGCCGATGACGACGACGCGGGCCTGATCCAAACGGGTCTCCTCAGACGTCAGCCGCACGCCACGGTAGGGCCCGGACGACGGACGATCAAGTGCAGGCCGGCCGGCAGGTCCGGAACCTACAATCGTGCGGCCGGACCCGGCCAGGCATCGAGGTGGCGAGTGGAACAGCGAGCCGTGACGTCGGAGATCGTGCTCGACCGCGATGTCCTCGAGCGAGAGGTCGAGCGGATCGTTGCGGCGGCCGACGAGCGCGGACTGACGATCAGGGCGCTCGGCTCATTGGGCGTGTCGATCCACTGCTCCAAATCCGCTTCGCTGTTGCCCAGCTTCAGCCGCACCTACGCCGACATCGACTTCTCGGCGTACCGGCACGACGCCCGCGGCCTGGGTCTCATGATCGGCCAGCTCGGTTACGTCGAGCGGCGACAGGTATTCATCGATTCCGAGGGCAGGCGGGCCATCTTCGACCGGCCCACCGACGGAATCCACCTGGACCTGTTCTACGATCGGCTCGACTTCTGCCATCCGATCCCGCTCCTCGATCGTCTGACCGCCGATCACCCCACGATCCCGCTCGCCGAGCTCCTGATGTCCAAGCTCCAGATCGTGAGGATCAACGCGAAGGACGTCGTGGACGCCATCCTGTTGCTGCTCGATCATCCCCTCGGCGCCACCGACGACGAGGTCATCGATGCGTCGCGAATCGCCAGGCTCTGTGCGGAGGACTGGGGGCTGTGGCGAACGCTGACGCTCAACCTCGACAAGGTCCGCTCGCTGGCCGCCAGCTACCCCCAGCTCCATGACGGACAACGGGAGCGGGTGATCGCGAGCGCAGACACACTCAAGCGGGGCATCGACGCTCACCCGAAATCGCTCTCATGGCGGGTCCGCGACCGGATCGGCGATCGACGGAAGTGGTGGACCGAGGTGGAAGACGTCTGACACCCACCCCACTTCCCGGTGCACGAACGGTCGCGTCAGCGCCGGAGCGGGTTCACCGCCGTGGACGGCCGCCGATCGGCGACGCCGCGCCGGCGGTCGCCAGCGCGTCGGGCAGGGGCCGGTGGAACTCGACCGGGCGCACGTGGCGCTCCACCATCTCCCGGCTGCCGTTGACGCCGAGCTCCGTGTACAGGAATGCGATCTTCCGGTACTGGGCGGCCAGGATCTCGTCCCTGGTCGCGAGGTCCCACAGGTCGCGCTTGAGCGGACCCAGCGCCTTCTTGCGGGTGGTGTAGACGAACTGCTGATCGGTCTGGTCGGGCTTCCGCTCGTCGGCGGTGTTCTCGAAGCACCAGCGCTCGATCTGTTCGTGCAACTCGCGCGGGAACGCCGGGTGGTCGTAGAGCGCGTTCTGGAAGCCGGTCGCAAGGTGGATCTCGGCCGTCTCCACCTGCGGGAACCGGTGGAACAGCTCGTCCGGCAGGGTGGATGCGCCGTGCTGGACGCAGCC